>JAHFDV010000246.1:7719-8513 GCA_023248815.1 Myxococcales bacterium | reverse complement strand
GCGGCCGCTGTGGTCGACGATGGCATAGACGCCGCCGGGCTTCAGCGCTGCGAAGATCGCGCGATTCATCTTCTCGCGATCGACCTTGAGCCAGAACGTGTCGTGGTAAAAAAGCACGTCGAACACGAGGTCGAGATTCTTCGCGTCCTCAGGCAACGGATCGTCGAACTCGCGATCGACGCGGACGACATTTTTCATCACGGGCTTCTGAAGCCGCTCGCTGAATGGCTTCTCGGCGAAGCGCTTCAAGATCCACGGAGAGTTTTGCGCGTAGAGTTTGCCCGTCGGTCCAATGGCGCGCGCAAGGAGTTCCGACGTGTAGCCGCCCCCCGCCGCGAGATCGGCGACCTTCATTCCCGGGCGCACATCGAAAAACGCGAGGAGCTCGCCCGGCCTGCGTCCGTCGTCGAGCTTTCGATCATCGGGGCTTCGATCGGGCGCGTCGATGATCGCCTGAATCTCTTTCGGGATGTTCACGGCGACGCGCGTGACGCCTGAAGGAGCGCCTTTGTCCTTCGCCTCGTCCGACGCCTTCGCGGCAGTGGCTTCGCTCTTCGGAGAGGTCGCCGGAGCTCCGCCGCAACCGATGACGCCGAAAGAGACGAGCGAGAGGGCGCCGAAGAAAGAGAGCGTTCGTGAAGTCATGCAGAAGTTTCTACTCGCGCTCTCCCGGTCCGGAAAGGGGTCTCGCGCGGATTCACACGCCCCGCTCGTCTATTCGAAGGTGGCGTCGTCGATCGCATCGCCCTCGACCAGAAGATCGATCGGACCCGTCGCACGACCGAGCACGGTGT
>JAHFDV010000246.1:0-7709 GCA_023248815.1 Myxococcales bacterium | reverse complement strand
CGCGTCCCGCGAGCGCCATCCCGATGGTCCCACGTTCGAAGAGCCGCGGCCCGGTCTCGCATGGCAAAGACCGTCCCGATCCGCCGTATCCGTCGCCACCGGGATCTCCGAATTGCGCGACGAATCCAGGGACCACGCGATGAAAAAGCGTCCCGCGATAGAACCCTTTTTCGACCAGACGAAAAAGCGCGTCGCGATGGACGCTCGTGAAAGGTTCGTCGAAAACCAGCTTGATCACGCCGAGCTCCGTCGTCAGCGTGACCGTGCGCGAGGGCCTTTCTGCGGGCACGCTCGACGTCTCCTTGGTGCCGATGTCGTTGACGGTGCAAGTCGTCTTCTCTCCGAGCTTCTTCAACGCGGCAGCAGCGCGGCTTCTCAACGTGGCGTTGGGAGACTTGCAGAAGGTGAGGCCGTGCGTCTTCGCCGACGCAAGATGAAGCGCAACCGCTGCGTCGAGAAGAGCCACGCGCGCCTCGATGGCGTCTTCCGGAAGAGCGCGTGAAAGCGCCTTCTCCATGGCGTCGCGAATCGCCGGATCGAGCTCACGTTGCGGTTCGCGACCGACCTCCGGAAGAGGACTCTTCGGATCGAGCGCCCTCTTCTTTTCGCTCGCAGCGAGCACGGACGCGATCTCGGGGTGCTCGTGCAGGACGTCTCCTGCGACCGCGAGAATCCCAGGACGCTCACTCTTCAGAGCATCGGTCAGACCTCGACGCGCCGCTTCATCGAGCTCGGGGTGCGCGCCGATGAGCTCAATCGCTGCTTCGACGACGCGCGGTGACGGGGAACGAAGCAACGAGGACCAAACTTTTTTCTTCGGGCCTTCGATCGGGTTTCGTCCGAGCGCGAGCGCCTTCGCGAGATCGCGCGCTTCTTCTTGCCGCGGCTCGGCGCACGCGTCGAACCGTGCTTCATCTGCGGGATCCACGAGATGCGACGCCGTGAGACAGCGCAGATGTGTCACGCGCAGGTCGACGAAGGGCGCGCCCGTCTCCGGCTTGTAAGAGAGGAGTGGAAGGAGGGTGACGCGCTCCCCCTTGGATAGCGTAGTGCGCGTTTTTAGCCACGTGATGAGCGGTGTGAAGGCGCCTTCGAGCGCGGCGCGTTTTGCGTCCTTGCCGTGAAGAGGATCGGCGCGGAGTAGAGTCGTGAGGAGCAGCGTGTTGTCCGCATCGGTGCCATCTTTTGCGATCGCTCGGATGGACTCCGTGCGTTCCGAGAGATCTGCGTCCCCTGCGGCGATGCTCGCGAGCTCTGAAACGGCGTGGGCCCGCGCGAGCGCACGAATTGCGAAAATGCGCGCCGCATCGGCTTTTGGCTTCGTCGCAAGAACGTCGCTCGCTCGCGCAACGACGCCGCCCACGTCGCTCACCTTGGCAGCGCGCGTGAGTGGATAGAACGCGAGCGGGGAGGCGGCGGCGAGATCGAGGAGGCGACGTTCAGACTTCGGGTCCAGCACTTTCGTCTTGTCGGCGAGATCTCCGAGGCCGTAGATCGCGGCGGTGCGCACGTCGCTCGATGGGTGCGCGAGCGACTCGCGGAGCACGGATTCGACCTGAGCGACGTTCCCGCGCGCCGCACCACATCGAGCGAGCGTTCGCGCAGTTTCACGGAGGAGAGCCGGGCTCGCCACAGCTTCAGCATTCGCCGTCGTCGGGTTGGGGGTAGTCGTCAGCGAGAGAAAGCGCATCGCGAGAAGGCCCTGCGCGCTCTCCGGAGCGTCCTTGCAAGCGAATCCAATTCCATAGGTCGCGGTCGTCGCAATCTCCTCGTCGGTGTCGGACACGCGCGGAAGCAGCCGCGCAAGGGCGGGGCCGTCCGCAATTCGCGAGAGTGCACGCGTTGCTGCTCGCCGAATGTCGAGCGCAGGATCCCGCTCGGCACCCTCGGGAACTTTGGATGTCTGCCGAGAAGTCTCCGCGAGCTCGATGATGCTCGCGTTCGAGCGCGGCGCGAGTGCAGACGGGGGAGGTAATGCCGAAGTGGAACCCGACGGAGCCGACTTCTTCTCCTTCGAGCAACCGGTGCAGGGGAGCCCGCAGGTTGCAATCAGCAGGCTGAGGATGGCGCTCCGCATGCCCGGAACTCTACGGAAACATTGGGCAACACGGAATCGGCGGAACGAATTCGCGAAAATAATGCGCCCACGAATCGGGCTTACGAAAGGCTTTCGGCTTTCATCTGTGAACGCACTCCGGATTCGCCGAACATTTTTAGCCGCACTGCGTTGGCGCGGGGAATGCAGAAGCGGAGTCAGCCTAAGGAGGGCCTTCTCAATGGTCGCAGGAATCGAAAATTCAACGCGTACGTATTCCCGTTCCGGAGACGTCGATGTTCTTGCGGCGTATCGACGCAGGCTTCAAGGGGTGCACACGCTCGACCGCACCGTCGAGAACGACCTCGCGCGGAGGTATGCCAAGGGCGACGAGATGGCGGGCGATCAGATGATCGAAGCGTGCCTGCCCTTCGTGCTCTCGATCGCGCTCGAATATCGTCGTTGGGGCATTCCCCTCGAAGACATCGTGCAGCAAGGAAACATTGGACTTCTTCGCGCTGCGAAAAAGTTCGATGCGACACGCGAGTGCCGTCTTGCCACATATGCGGCGTATTGGGTGCGCGCCGAAATTCGCGACTACGTCGTCCGGTCCTACCGTGTAGTCCGATTGGGCACGACCAAAGCAGAGCGCCGTGCGCTCCGCGCATATCGCACGACGAACATCCGCGATGTCGACGGCTTGGCCGAGATTTCTGGGCTCGCGAAGGAGCGCGTCGAACAGCTGTTGCCGCTCCTCGCTGCGCGTGAAGCAAGCCTCGACGCAACGGTTGGGGACGAGCCCTCGCGCGGTGAACGCCTTGCTGCAGCGCTCCCGTCTCCAGAAGACGATGCGATGGAGAACGCGTTTTCGGCGGCCGCAAAATCTTCCGTGGCCGCAGCCCTCACGGGACTCTCCGAGCGTGAGCAGCTCATCGTTCGTTCGCGTTTGATGAGCGACGATCCCCTAACGCTTCAGGAGCTCGGCGTGAAGCTCGGCGTCAGCAAAGAGCGTGTTCGTCAAATCGAAGAGCGCGTCCGTCAAAAGCTCCGTGGTCGCCTCAGCTCGATGCGCGAAGAGTGGATGCACTGAATCTGAGCCCGATCTAGTCGGCACCCGTGCGCGTTTTTTTCGCGCACCTTCGAGAAGGTAGAGCTCCACGCCGGGGCTCTACCGCTTTTGTCTGCGGCTACTGAAGTGCCGATCGAAGAGGCGTGACGCCGCCCGCGATCGTCAAAAGGGAGACATCGTGAGAACCCTATTGCTAGACTTCTTCGATGGCTCTGCGCTCACGTAGTCACTGGCGCGTAGGGGCCGCTCTTGCGCTGAGCTCCGTCGTTGTCGGCTCCGGCATCTTCTTCCGTAAGAGCTTCGATACGGCGCGACCATCGACCTTCGTCGGTTCGAAAACGGACGCCGGGCTTCCCTTCGAGCTCGCAGGATTGCGCCTGCCGACGGGGGAGCAACCGCGCCTCTCGTGCGAGTCGGCACGAAGCGTCGTTCATCAAGCACGCGCGAACATTTTTCGCGAACCGAAGACGCTCGACGAATCTAGATTCAGCCTATCGACGATCGATTGGCTCGACCCTCACGGCTTTTGGAGCGCAGCGAAAGAAGCGCCCATCGCCAAGGAGGTCGAGCGGTCGCGGCACGCGCTCCTCCAAGAGCTCGAAGAAGACACGGCAGACTGCGTTGCTGCGCGGTTCATCGGCGTCGAGCTCGAGAAGTGGGTGACGAAGCTGCGCGAGGCCTATGAAACCGCGCCTCAAGGCAAGATCGACGGGGCCCTTTCGGAGGCGCTCTTCGACGAGCGGCAGCTGGAAATGCATCCCTTGGCGACGGCGGCGGCACTCGGTGCGAACGCGCGAATTTTGCGGGCAACGTTCGGAAGCGATGCCGACAGATGGATCGAGGTCGGCGAGTCGCGCTTTCTCCCGCGCTACGACGCCGAGCGCTGGTCCGAAATCCTTCTCGCGGCAGAGGTGCGCGCTTACGTAGCTGCACTCGACCCCCACGGTGCGTGGGCACCCCTAGACGAAGAATCTTCGGTCTATGATCTCAACCTCACAGATCGCCCTCCGAGCTTGCTCTACGACGCATCCGTTCGAACGAGCTTCGGTCTTCTCGTCGAAGGAGGCGCTCGCGGTCCACTGCGCGATGGCGACGTGCTCTTCGCGATGGGCGGGCATGCGTTGGCTGGCCTCTCGGTCGAAGAGAGTGACCAGCTTGCGGCGGCGTTCGCGGAGGCCGAGCAACCCTTCGAAATCACGCTCGTGCGCGACGGAAAGATCGAGCGCGTGGCGGTGTTGCCGGAGGTGCCGCTCGACACGAAAGAGAGCCCACTCGTCGGACTCGATACGGAAACACTCGACTACGGTAGCGGGCACGTCGCGCTCGTCCACATCCGCGACGTGCGCGACTCCTTGGGGGAAGAGCTCTCGGACGTTCTCCATGCACTGCCGCGAGATCTCGAAGGCATCGTGCTCGACCTCCGCGGAAATTCTGGCGGGTCCACGGATGGGGCGGCGCACGCACTCGGCGCGTTCCTTCCGCATGCCCCACTCTTTCCGATGCTCCATCGCGATGGGACGATCGAAGTGCAAGCGGCCGAGCCTTCCGAGCTCACCTACGACGGACCTCTTGCGGCCCTCGTCGACCGCGACACGGCCAGCGCAGCCGAAATGATCGCCGGCGCGCTGCTCTCGTATCGCCGCGCACCCGTCATCGGCGAGACGACCTTCGGCAAAGGATGCGCGCAGGAGTACATCGACGACGTTGCGTCCGTCGGAGTCTTGCGGCTCACGACGCTCGTCTTTTCGCTCCCGGATGGAACGGCGTTGCAAGGCAAAGGGCTCACGCCTTCATTTCCCTTCGCGTTTCAACACGGAGAGTCCAGCGAAGCCGAGCGCCTCCTCCCGAATTCATTTCCCTCGTGGGCGGGCCCAGATGTCCGCGATGCGATCTTTCGTACGGGCCAACGGGAGCCTTTGCGTGCTTGGCCCGCGCACGGAGGTCGCGTGAACGGATGCGATGATCCGCTCGCGTGCAAAGCGATTCAGCTTCTCGGTCGACACCCCGTCGCCAAGAACGTGCCCCAGCGCCGCTAGAACCCCGCGCGGCTAGAAATACAGTGCCGCCAGACACCCCGCGGCGGTGGCGAGGCCCCGCTACTTCTTCGCGGGTTTCGATTCCGCTTTCATCTGAATGCGGAGATCGTACTTGCCGGATTTGTCGGACGGAAAGTCTCCGCCCATGCTCGAAGAGTCGATGATCGTCACGTCGAGCTTGAGCTCTTCATCGCGACGCACTTCGACGACGAAGCGCGAACGCTGATTCGTTTTGAACGCGTCGTTGCGGTCGTCTTTGCGTTCGACTTCGACGGTCACCGCATGTTTGCCCGGGGCAAGCGCGCGCGAAAGAAGTGCCGATGATTCACCGCGGCTCGGCGCCGTCGCGCTCGTGTAGACGACGCCATCGTCGAGCGAGAGAACGAGGCGCGTGATCTTCGCGTGATCTGCCTCGGAGGCGACGTTCACGAGAATGCGTGAGCGAAAGAGGTTGGCAGCGATCGCATTCGTGCGCGCACGTAGCGCTGCGAGATCCGAAAGAATGCGATCGTAATCGACGGGGGGACCCGCATCGATCGCCGCGAACTCTGCGGGTGGCGGCGTGAGCGGGGAGATCTTCACGCCGCCGTCGGTCGTCGACGCGGGGAGCTCCGGTGGGGGAGCTTGCGGCGCTTGCGGAGCGGCATCGGCCGTCTTCGAAGAAGAGCTTTCGTCGCCATAAGGATTGTCAGAAGCGGTGTCGACGGGCTTCGGCTTCTTGTCGTGCTTCTTGGACTGCGCGGTCGCGACGGAGGTCACGAGACCGAGAGCGGCAACGGAAGCCGAAAGGAGGAAAAAGAAGCGAACCGATTTCTTCATCGTGTTTCGTCCCTTCTCCGTGCTCTTACGATCGCTCATTGACGCTTCCTTCCCTCGCGCACGCGTCATCCGCCGAACGGAATGAAGACGCTCGCGCCTGCGGTAATGACGATGTCGTTGACGAGTTTTTCGTCGCCGACGAGGACTTCACGAAGAACGTGATCGCGAACGTCCATGCGGAGCGCGAACCACTTGCCGAAGTACCACTTGGTGCCGAGTCCCGCGCTGGCCGTGAGACCACGCGAGGTCGTGTCGTCTGTCACGCCTGCGCCGATCGCAGCGTTGAGATCGAAACGCGTGATGCCGCCGCCCGCCCAGCGAAGCTTGCCGTAAGCGAACGACCAGACGAGGTGCCCGAAGTAAAGACGACCGGGCTTGTCGGCGCGGTCGACGACTTGAACCTGCGGATAGCGGCGCTCGTACGAGTCGGTGACGGCGCTCTTGAAGCGCATGAAGGAGACGCTCGCTTCGAGAGCGAGATCTTCCGAGAAGTGAAACGTGTAGGCGCCGCCGGCATTCCAGCTCGACGAATAAAGGTCGGCGGAATAGAGGCCGCCGAAAGCCGAGAGCTCATGGCGAAGGCTCTTCGTGAAAAGGCGGTCCTGAACCCCGCGGTAATGGCGGTCGGCGACGAGCTCGTTCTTCAGCTCTTCGTCCACGCACTGAGCAGCCGCATTTTTCGCCGAAAACGCGAAAAGAAAGGCGACGAGCAGTGCCGAGGCGGTGCGCATTCCCTTGAAGCGGATAACAGGCAGGGGATCTCCCTGTCAATGAGAGGTTCTCTCTGCCTTTTCGCGCCTCTCGCTCCTTGCTAGGAACAATGGATGAAAGCCGTGGTTCTGGCGATCGGGGGACTCGATCCCGGAGGCGGTGCGGGACTTGCCGCAGACATCCGCGCGATCGCTCGTGGGGGGGCCTTTGCGGGTCCCGTTGCCGCTGTCCTCACGATCCAGTCGACGAACGGCCTTCGTCGCGTCATCCCGGTTCCCGCCGCTACGTGGCGGGCTCAGGCGGAAGAAGTCCTTCTGCATCAGAACGTCCGCGCGCTCAAATTCGGCGCGCTGGCAAGCGCAGCGAACGTTCGTGCGGCTCGTGACCTCGCGCGCGCGTCGCGATTGCCCGTTGTCGTCGACCCGGTCATTGCGCCGACGCGAGGCAAGGAACGATTGCTCGATCGCTCCGCGATGAAGGCGCTGCACGAGCTCATCTCGGAGGCGACGATCGTCACACCCAACATCGGTGAGGCCGAGGCCATTCTCGGACGCCGCATCGAGGATCTCGAAGCGGCGAAAGAAGCCGCGCTAGCTCTCGCGTCGCTCGGTTCGAGGGCGGTTCTCTTGAAGGGCGGGCATCTCGCGGGCGCTCGAGCCGTCGACATCCTCGTCATCGGCAAAAAATCGAAGCTGCTCTCGCGAAGACGCCTGATGTTGCCCCCTTTGCACGGCGGAGGCTGCACCCTCGCGTCCCTCATCGCAGCGGGTCTTGCTCGCGCGCAATCTCCGCTCACGGCTCCCGCGATCGAGCGGGCAGTGCGTCGCGCGCGCGTCCAGCATCGCGCAGCCCTCGTTAGGGCCATCGATGTCGGCGGGAAACTGCACGTGCTCGAATGAGCGCGTTGTCGCGACATCGATCGCGAGGAGCATTGCATCGTGCATGCAAATGCTGGCATCGTTGATTCGTGATCGTCGAGATTCATCCAGAGCACCCCGAGCCACGAAAAATTCGTGCGGCCGTTCAAGCGCTCCAAGAC
>JAHFDV010000656.1 GCA_023248815.1 Myxococcales bacterium | reverse complement strand
CTACCGGGGGCGTGTCTGAGCGAACGTTCACCGCCAACGCGTTGGTCGGCGGTGTCGTTCCATCGAAGCTCGGATCCATGCGAAAGACATATTTGCCTTCGGGGATACGGCTGTAGCTGAGCGTCTTCGAGCGATCGCCCTCGGTCCAGTTCTCCGTCCACGCTTCGCCTTCGTCGACTCCGCTCGCGGTGCCGCTATAGAACTCGAGCGTGAAGGAGTCTTCCCAGACGTCTCCGGAGTCGAGATTCACGAGCGCGACATCGGCGCCAAGCCAGTTGTTGTTGAGGTTCGGAGCCGACAGCGTGATGTCGAGCGAGCGCCCGCCGCGAACGACCGTGAACGTGTCCGTAAAGAGTGAGTGATCGAGCTTGTCGGTGGGAGTGCCGGCCGGCGGAATCGCGATTTGCTTGTCGAAGACGAGCGCGTTTTGCGCGTTCGAGCAGCCCATCACCGAAATGATCATCCACACAACGAGAAGCGCACCCCAGAAGAGATGGACCCGCTTCATCGACGGCGCGCCCGTGGCTGCGCCTTTCCAGTCCTTCGCTTTGATTGCGGAAGGAAACGCCTGCGCAAGCTCGCTCGGAGGAAGGGGGCTCGAATGCGAGAGAAGAATCTCTCCTGCGCCGCGCTCTTCCGAGAGCTTTTGACCCACAGGGCCATTGAAATTCGTGACGAGGACGGTCTCGCCGATCTCGACGCGCCAATAGAACTCGCCGACCACACACGCGACGGTCGCGTTGATGGATTCGTCGACCTGGCGATAGCTTCCGCCCTGATAATTTCGAGACGACTCGTTGGGCTTTTCCACGTTACCGATGTGGAGCGTCTCGATGAACTCCCACTGCTTGTTCTCTTCGAGGAGCCAGAAGAAGCCTTCGCCGCCCGAATAGAGCAAGTACTCGCGCCAGTAGTAGCGGCCCTCGTCGTCCTCCGTGAAGCGGACGACGAATCCAATCACCGTCACCTTGCGGCCGCGAATCGTTCCCTCGGTGCCGAGAGGAATGATCGGCTCTTCGGGCGGTTTCGGAACGCGCCCGAGCGCCTTCAGCGCACCTTCGTTGACGTTCGAAGCCGTGCCGCAATACTTGCAAACGATGCGCTCTGCGCGATCGGGAGCCATCAGCGGAAGATTGCCTCCGCATCCCGGGCACACGAGCGACTGCATCGCGACCTTCGGCGCCTCGGCCAGCATCGCCGCGCCCGAAGAGAGCTTCAGCGAATTCGGATCGATCATCGCGCCGACGAAGAGCACGGGCGGCTTTTGCCCATTGCCGAAGTCGAGCGTTCCGAAGCCGCCGTTCGGTCCCGAGAGGTCCGCGTAGTACTCGACCGGCGCATTCGGGTTGATGACGAAGGGAAGCTCGCCTTGACCCGACAGCGCACGGCGCGCGCCCTGCTCCGTGATCTGGAACGCCCCGGCGTGCGGCAAGTTGAGGACGACGCCCGGCACGGCTTCGCGATATCCGGGAAGTCGCATGCCCTCCGTCGGGATCGCCTGCGTCAGATAGAACCTTCCCTGCGCATGCGCGAGCCATGACCACGTGCCGTCCGAGAAGGAGAGATGAAACTCTTCCCAAGGTGCGCCCGGCGCCGAAGCACGGTCGTACTGAACCTTGCCTTCGATGACGAACTGTCGATTGCCGAGCGTTCCCGAAGCGCCGATACCGAACGGCGAATGAATCGCGACGAGCTCCGCGACTTTACCGATGGCGCGAAAATCGCGGTCGGTGCGCGCGACGACGAACCCGCAATGCTTGCAGACCTGTGCCGCGGACGAGGCGGTCCGAAACTCGATGGGTGCACCGCACGAAGGACAGGGCCCTTGGCGGAGCAGACTGAAGCTCACTTTTTTCCTCGCGGAGGGGCCGATGCGCGCTTGCCGCTGAGGTCATCGAGTTGTCGTTGGCTCGGAGGAGATCCTTTTGGGCGCGCTCCCTTCGCGCGGGGCTTCGAGCGCTCACCGAGATCATCGAGTTGCCGTTCGCTCGCACGAGGCACGGGAATCGTTTCGTCGATCGCCTGGAGAAGCGTCCCTCTCGCGAGCGCCGTCACGCGCACTTCGAACGCGCCGAAAATCTCCGAGAGCACCTGCGCGAAATTCCACGTCGGGCGCTCTTTACAGCAATAGATATTGAGCGTGAGCGCGCGATGCTCGGGGAACGTGTGAACCGCGAGGTGCGATTCCGTGAGGAGCACGAGCGACGTCACGCCGCCTTCGCCCGGGAACTTATGCGTCTGCGGCGGCGCCACCGCGACGAGCGAAAGCTCCGAAAGGGCACGCGCAATCAGCTCGCCCACCTTCTCGACACTCCTCAGGCTCTCCGCGTCACACGAAAAGCCGTCGACCACCCATTCTTTGCCCAGCACGGTGAAGGACTCTACCAGCCGTCAGATCGGACGTCAGGGAAGAATTGGGAGAAGCGGCGGAAGGGCGGCGACCTTCGCCCGGTCGAGGTCGCGGCCTCGCGAACTAAAGTTTTGGCGGGTGTCCCCGACGCGCGAACGCGCGTCCAACAAACACTGGAAAAGCCCGCAGACGTCTAGCGACGGAAGCGGAAGGGCGGCGACCTTCGCCCGGTCGAGGTCGCGGCCTCGCGAACTAAAGTTTTGGCGGGTGTCCCCGACGCGCGAACGCGCGTCCAACAAACACTGGAAAAGCCCGCAGACGTCTAGCGACTAGACGTCCTGGCGGGTGTTCTTGCCCCCGGGGGGCTTGCTGCTCCGCCCGCGGATCTTGATGCCCTGGAGGTTCGCGCTGAACCAGGGGCTCGAATAGCCGCAGTGAACGCAGACCATCCGGTAGCTCGACGTACCCGAGTCTACGTTGACGGCCATGAGGTCGCCGCATGAGGCGCAGGTGACGGCACCGCCCGAT
>JAHFDV010000034.1 GCA_023248815.1 Myxococcales bacterium | reverse complement strand
GCTCGCGATTTATCAACGCTCGCTTGCGCCACACCTCTGGGAGATGGGATGCCGCCATCGGGAAAACAATGATCATCGCGCCAAGGAGCTCTTTTTCGGGCAAAAAGTCTTTGGCGGGTTTCTCTTCGGACTCCTTGTCGTCTTCGTGCTGCTTGTTTACCCTCAGGTATTGAAATGAGTGAAGCCGCGGGCCCCAAACGTCCTTTGACTCCCCCCAATCCTGGAACGCCCGTGCCTGATCCGGTGGACCTCCAAGAGGTGCGTCCCGACGTTCGCCAGGATGGCGGAACGCAGAAGCACTCGCAGCGTCCGGACAAACCGAATCCGAATCGACAGATCGTCACGTCGACGAAGAAGAAGTGAATCTAGTGAAACGTGGCGTTCTCGATTCGCTCGAGACGCTCTGATTGGCGCTCGAGCGTCTCGAGGATCCTTTGCTGCTGCTCAACGAGGATCGTCACGCTATCGGTGAGCGCCTTGATACTCTCGAATAGCTGCGCGTGATCGCCTTGCTGCACGACGAAGCGCTGCGCTTCGATCGCACAGTTGATCTCCGTGAGGGCCGCGAGCTCCTTCGCCATCGGCGTGGCGAAGGAGTCGACCAGCTGCGCGATCGCGGAGAGACCCGCGAGCTGATTGGGCGACGGCGAACACTTGCTCTCTTCGTTGCTCACTCGTCGTTACTTCCTTTCCGCTGACGCCATGGGTTCGGAACGCTTCACATCCTTCGTCCGTTCAGCAAGAACGCTCATCCCGACAGTGACCTGCTGCAGCGCTATGTTCAGATCGCGAATCGTCTCCTGCGTGTCGGTGATGGCGCCGAGCTTCGCTGCCTCGTTCGTCTTGCCCGCTTGCTTCAGGTCATCGCTGAAGACTCCACCGACCTTTGTGAGCATTCCACCGAAGGCCTCGCCGACGTTCGGATTCTCGGCATTCGCCATCTGCTTGCGCTCGAGCTCTCTAAGCTCCGCCAGCTTATCCTGCGCCGCCTGAATCGATCCCTCGTCGACTTTGCCGTTTCGCATCCCCGCATAGAGATTTGAGATCGCGCTCGAGCCACTCGCGACCCCTCCTGCCCCCGCACTCGTCAGCGCATTTCGCTCTGCGGAGTCAACGTCGATGCGGTCCTGCATGATCGCGGCACCGCCGGCAACGACGCCGAGAATGCCGAGGCCAACACCTGCCCCCTTGAGCCCAGTAACGCCACCGATAGCGCCGGTGTAACCGACGCCGCCCGAGGTCACGCCGCCCGCAGCCGCAGTGATGATTTTCGCTATGACCGTGCCGATGGAAGCGCTCGCCACGTCACGCGTGACCTGAGCGGCGATGATGATCCCAATGCCCGTGAGCGGGTTATTCGCGAACCATTCGACGAACTCGCCGAATTTTTCCATGAGCGTTACGACGTGGGGAACGAGCGCTTCCATCTTCGGCGCGAGGCGCTCGAGCGTGGGAGTGAGCTTTTCCGCAAGCTTGTTGCGGAAGTTCTCCATCACCGTAGCGAGGCGGAGATCGAGTGACTTCATTCGATCAGCCGCGTCCTTCTTCAAGGTCGCGGCGTGCTTCTCAACATTCGTTAGACGTTCGAGTTCCGCGCGGACCGCATCTTCGCCAGCCTTGCCGCCGCCTGCACCGCGGAAGATCTTCGCTGCGCCATCGACGGTCTTAATCGATCGCTCACCGAAACCGAGATCTCGATATTTGGTCACATCACCGCCCGACCACTTCAAGCTGTCGATGAGAATGTCGTCCGCGTTGCGGAGAACTTCTCCGTTCTTCACCTTGATGCCTGCTGCGGCGAACTTGTCGGCGTGGCTGGCGATGTCAGATCCGAACCGTTGTGCGCTCGTGGCAGCCTCGTCCGCGCTCGGCGCACCGCCATCGGCACCCGCCGCCATTTGGGCGAACGCCCCCATCATCAGAACGTTCTTTGAGCTGTCGCCACCGAAGAGCCCGGCTCCAGCCGTAATCTTCGTCATCTGTGTTGCGAGGTCGCGCATTTCGACCTTGCCGTTGCGGCCTTGAATCGCGATGCCGCCAACGAGTGAAACCAGCTTCTCTGCACTCATAGTCGTGTCGCTGGAGAAGATGTCGCCCGCAGCCGCCGCAACGTCTTGAAGGTTGCTGTTCGTTGCGCGAGCGACTTCCGCAAGTCCACGGAGCGCCTCCGTTCCCATGCCGACGTTACCCGTTTTGCTGGTGAAGGATTCCAACCCCGTGAGCGCCGAATCACGGCTAAAGCCAAACGCCGTCGCAGCTGCCCCTGCCTTGGAGTAAACGTCTTCCTTGGAGACGTTCTTCCCCGCACTGCGGGATAGCGAGATGTCGAAAGCCTTTCCGCGGTTGTGGATGTCTGACTGGATCACATCGCTCATGGAAAACCCGCCGGCAACCCCGAGGGCGAGGCCCCCGAGCGAGGCCGTGCGGCTGACCGCGTTCCCCACGCTCTTGCCCATGAAACGTCCCAGTTGCTGACGCGTTCGTTGTGAGTCTTTTTGGACGCGCTCGATGTCGTGCTGGCGCTGCTTCTCTTCCTTCAGGAGGTTTTTCGTCAGAGCCTGCGAGGCTTGCAAGAGCTGCCGACCGCCTTCGCGTTCGATGCGGAGACGCTCTTTCACAGCATCGTTTGCGGCCTTCGTTTGCTCGCGCGCGGTCTGCTTCGCGACTTTCTCCTGCTCCTTTGCGCTCATCTTCGTCGCGCGATCGATTTCACGAAGAGACTTTTCTTTCTCGCGAACCATGGTCTTGTCGACCTTGCTCTGCTCGGTGGCCTGGCGCTTGAGCGCCCGCTCTTGCTCGACGGACGACTGCGCCGCCTTGCGAGCGAGAGTGACGACCGACGACTCGACCGACCGAAACGCGCGCAAGACGTCTTGGAGGCCGCCTACCTGGAAGCCAATGACGACTGGGGGTGCTGACATAGTGAACCTCGATCTCGCTTAGTGCGATTGATGCGACTCGCGCTCTTGCGCGCTCGCGTGGCGATAAACGATGCGAACGCACTCTCGGTCGATGGACTCGGGAAGTGGTTCGTCATCTGGAAGAATGATTTCGACGAGGGGAAGGCGAGCCGCCCCCGAAGGGGCGCTCGCTGATGCCGGAAACGACGACGCCCCTTCTCGGGGCGTTAGGAGGTGTCGTTGAGTGGGGCGGAAGCTCACGGGAAGTCCGCGATGTCTACATATGGCGAGTTCAGCGCCGGATACGCTTGCAGCGCCGCCTTAACGATGGTGCTCGACGTAGAGCTTGTTCCGTAAGCCTTCGGCCACGAGTTTGGGTAGTGCGCGGAGATTGGACAATTCTCGGCCGTGAGTCGACCTTCCGCCTCGCGACACCAAATGATGATCTGGCTGAGGTCGCTTGATGAGATTGCAGCGCCCGCGCAAAAGCGGGCGGCGATCAGCTGTCTTACGACGGCGAACTGTGGATCTTTAGTGAGCACGGGAATTTTGTACGGCATTGGGTTCTGCTTTCGGTGTTAGGCCGCGGTCGGCGGTTCGGGGTTGATGTCCTTGCGTGTCCAACCATCTTCCGCGCGCAGATGACGGGTGTTGTCGCGCAGACAGGAACGAACGCGCTCCACTTGCGCGGGCGCGAACTGCGAGACGACCAGACGCCGCGGCGGTTGCGAGACAATGAGTTCAAGCGTCGCGAGCAGCGACGTCGCGCTGATGAACGGATTTGCGATCGCGTCCGCGCAACTTGCAACCATCGTCGCGGATGCTTCAGGGAGCAGCGGGAGGGTTGGCGCTAGACGGCTCTCACCCTTGCGAAAGGTGGGAGGCGTCCACATCGACTCCCAACCATCATCGGCGCGCAAGTGTGGCGTGTTTTCGCGGAGGTGCGCGCCGACACGAGCTCTGTGACGTTCCGGCACTTGAGACGCCAGCAGACGAGCGCGGTGTCGGAACAGGAGATCGCGGACCTGATCGAGCATCGACGCGGGAGAAAGTCGCTCGTTCGTGATGATCTCGATGCAGCTCGTGGCGACGTTGTCGGGCGCCACGCGCAAGAGTTCTACCTTTGGCTGTCTCGCCACCTCGAGCTGGCGCGCGACCTCCTCCTTGATGAACTTCGACATGGACGCACTAGAGGCTTCAAGCTGACGCGCGACTTCGTTGCGTACAAGTTCCTCGACGCTCATTTCTGCGCCTCGATTGCAGCGGAAAGTTCCACGTTGAAAGCAGCGGTGTTCTTAGCTTTGAGGATCGATGCGTCGACTCGATGCCCGCGCTTCAGGAGCTCCCGATGAGCTTCGAGAACGGAAAGACCGCTTCGGTTCTCGGCGAGTGCTCGAACTTGCTCTCTCTCGGTGAGCGCCGCGAACGGGATTGCGCCGTCATGCGTCGAGTACATCGCCTGGGCTTGCGCAATGGCTGAACGCTCGTTTTCGAGCGTTGTTCGGTTGAGGCTTTCGACGAGGCGTCGTGATGCGGGGTCCGCGCACCTGTCGCGTCGTGCAGTCGCTTCTGCGAAGGACTGTACGAGCTCAGGTGCGATGCACATGCCCTTTTCTCGAAGGGAGGCGACGGCGCCGAGGAGATCTGTCGAAGCTTGTTGCTTGAACGCCTCCACGGCTGCGAGGTCGTTGCTGATGTCTCTCATTCTCATTCCTGTTTTTCCTTTGTTGGTGAATGGTGTGTCAGTCGATGAGTCGGCCTTGCGCGTCGAAGGCCCACGGGGCCGTCGACGGATCGTCGGCCGATGTCGCGTTCCGAGGCGCCGAGACCTGTCGGTACCTGTGCGGTGTCCCGGGAATCTGTCCGTCGAGAAGTGCCATCGTCGCCGTGAGCAACAGCGCAGCGTGATCGTCGTGCTGTCCCGAGCGGGCGCCATAAGTGACGTATCCGGTGGGCGTAAGCTTCTCCGTGAAGCGGAGAAGTTGCGCCTCCATGGTCTCGTTCGGCTCAATGAGAATCGATCGCTGAGCCAATCCTCGTCGAATGTGCGCGACCGCAGCCTGCTTGTTCTCGTTGTCCCAGGTGTATGGGTGGTAGCCAAGACCGACCTGACGAAAGAGCACTTCGTTTGCAAATTCTTCGCGCTGATCTGCGAAGACACGGGTCGCTCCGAATTGCTCGGCGAGTTCTGCGATCGACGCCGCGATGCGGTCGCCTTTCATGTGTTCGCCGAATCGACCTTCGAACGCGATGAGGTCATGCAGCACGAACTGCGCATCGGCGCGATCGCAGAACTCAGCCTTCAGAATCGGGAAGCCTAGGTCGTCTTGCAGCGGGCGCCGGCTGTGAGGGATCTCGAGGAGAGTGTTGGTGCTCGTCAGGGTCTGGAACAGGGGTTCGCTGAGCTCGTACCATTCGACGGGAACCTTCGGGACGAAGTAGCGAGCGATGCACGCGGTCCACGCGTCGCCGCGTCCCGACGAACTGTCGATGACGACGATCGGCGTGCTGTACCAGCCTTCGGAGTCCCCAGGCAGCTTGCGGAAGCACGCTTTGACATCGTTGGGATCGAAGGCCGCGGATACGGAGGCTTGCGGAATGTTCGCGTACTCGCGAAGCCACACGCGGTGCTCTGGCTCTTCGAGCTTAGTTTGCTCTTCGGTAAGAGCGGGGTGCGCCACCCAAGTGGGCGCGCCCGCGACGCACTGGTAAACGGTCTCGCCTTCCTCGTACGCTCGGCAGTGTGCGTCATCGGTGGAGAACGCCGAAGAGCTGAGGAAGAGCTTCGCGCCGGGTTGCGTCGCCATCGTCGGACGGACGGAAGCGAGTACTTCCTTGGCGGGGTTCGCTCCGGAGTCGCGGTCTTTCCACTTCGAGACCTCATCGCAAATGACGGCGATCGAAGTGAAGCCCGAGACGCCGGAGACGGTCGCAACGAACGTTTGAAAGATGATCGGTTTGCCGACGAGCTCGACGCCGTGCTCCACAGGCTTATAAGCAACCCCGAGCGCATCGAGGAGTGCGCGAATGGTGCGCAAGCGCTTGTTCGCCTCGCCACGGTCCACACTGATGAATGCGACGCAACCCACGTCACCAGGCGGAATCTTGAAGTCGCCGAAGAGGGCGAGGATCACGCCCACGCGGCATAGGGACGAGCTCTTTCCCCCGCGGCGTCCTACGCGAAGCACGAGCTGGCGTTTGCCGGTCTCGAAGAAGCGCAAAAGGGTCTCGCGCCAAAAGGGCGAGAGCGCGGGGAAGCCTTTCGACTGGAGCTTTCGCTCGAGCGCGATGAGGTGTTTTGGAAAATCCTTCATGCGTCGTCCTCCGGTAGGCGGAAGCCAGCGAGCGGGTCGACGGGAGTGCTGGGACGGGCCCTGGCCTCGAGCGCTGCATAGCTGTAGGCCGCGAGGAGGTTCGTCTTCGCGTCGTTGGCGAAGCTTGAGCCCATCACCATCATCTTCGCGTCGCCCGAAGTCCCGCCCTTGTCGAAGGCCCAGCGGGAGGCCGCGAGCTGCAGGGCCGCCGACGAGACCATCGTCGAAGGACCTGAGCTCACCACTCCGCCGGTAATCTTCCCGAGCTCGAGGAGGTGGTGCTTGACGAACTCTTCGGCGCCGTGACGGTAGGGGGCGAACTCGTCGTTATCGGCGAACTTCTTCAGTCCAAGGGAGTCGAGGAGGCGAACGCGATTGGCTTTCGCCAGCCCTCCGCGCCTACCGAGCTCGGAAGCGGTGGCGCTATCGGCGATGCGCCCATCTTCACGGAAGGTCAGCGGCACGCCAGGGGGCGCTGGAGCGGGCGTTACGGGCTTCGGAAGCTCATCGTGTGGGGGAACCTCGATGACGGGGCCTACGCCGTAGCGCTTGGCTGCACCATGACGAGCGCGAGCGAAGGTGCGTGGTTTACGCGGGCTCATTCAGGCCTCTCAGTCGCGGCATTCAAACCGCACAATGTATGGTCACTCTCAAAGGTCGTAGTTGCCCCTGTAACGCGTCGGCCGCCGCTGAACGACTCACGGGCCGTCGAGGGGGCTGAAAGCGCGCCATATCGCGAATGCGTGGCAGCGTAGATACTCGCCGCCGGTCTGGAGAGGAGATCCACAGACCGGCGAGAGCAGCCCCACGCGTCCCGGCACGGACCTACCGTGCTCACCATCGAGGCTTTGATGGTGACGCCGCGAAGGAGCGCGCGGCTTGGGAAAGACTTTGCGGCGGTTGCGCCGACTTTGGAGATGCAACGGGTGGGGTTCCCCCTGAAGAACAATGGAATCACATCGCAATTCGCGTTTGTGTCCGAGATGCGATCCCGAACTGGTCCAGCGATCATGCACTTACGCGCGATCGAAAAAACGACGAAGAACGCTGAAAGAGCCTCCAATAGAAGTGCTTTCGGTGTTCGAAACGCATACGAGTTGCAGGCTTCGAGAGCGGGAGCACGTCGAAAAACAGGCTTCGAAAAACTTCCGGGATCGAAAGCTTGTGAGCGAGAGGCCGAGTAATTCCATCCGCACTGCACGGTTCCAGCGATCCATTGCAGAGGCGGCGTGATGATCCTCACACCCCTCCTAGGCTCTCCCTTGCTCTTCGACGTGTGCCCCTTCAGGTGTGCCCGGCCCCTTAAGGGGGCACGGGGGCACACTTCGGAGGCACACTTAGCAACCGTGCCGGGAACGTGCCGGGCACACCTAGAGTGAGTCATCAGCTAACCCCTTTCGGAACGGCGAAGTACTGAGGCCAACCCTTCGAGTCGGGGCGGTTCTCGACCGCTCCTTGTGCCTCGAGCGATTCTAGGCAGTCGTCGAGCGTGTCGTTTCCAACCTTCGCTTCGACCTCCTTCAGATAACGGCGAAGCTCTCGCTTCCCGGCACCTGGATGTGACTTCACCGTCGCCAGGACCGTTTCGGCCTTCCGCTGAAACGTTCCGCTGCTCGTCGACGTTGGCGCGACCCCTTCCGGCGCCTCCGTCTCGGTAAGCGTGTGGTGAGTCCGATCAAGCTTGAGGAAGAAGACCTTGTCGCGCGGGCCGCCTCGGTTCTTCGACACCTGAACTCGAATTGTGTCCGGCACCTTCGGAACACTCCAGATGTTAAGCTGGACGTGAGACTGGTATTCAATCGCGCTGTTACCCTTGCCTCCCGCAAGCGGATTCGCGTTCGCCATGGCGTCCGCGTTGGCATACCCGCCGCGCCCCATCTCGACTGCGGTGAGAACAATCAGTCGATGGATGATCGCCGCGGCTTTGAGCGCCCGAATATTCACCCGGACCTGTTCGTACTCGCTCGCCTTCTCGTCGCTAGCAGCGCACGAGATTGTCTGGAGACTTTCAGCGTGAAGAACTCCCTTGCAGTCCTGGGCTTTCGCTCGTTCCGCAACCTTCAGCGCGGCCTCCTCCACAGTTGTGCCGTAGTGGAAGAAGACGATTCGATTCGCGAATGGTTCGAGCTTCTTGGCGATGTCGTCGAGGACATACGGATCTCGCTCCTCGCAATCACGCTGACCGTATGGGTGCGCAAGCTGCTGAATGAAGCGCACAACGAACTCGTCCGCCGTCTCGTCGATAGCGAGAATGCCGACGACCAATCCCTCACGCACCAGATTCGCCAGCACACATGCGGCGAGCGCTGACTTGCCTGCGGCCGGCGCTCCAACAAAAGAATGCACGCGACCTCGTACGAGACCTCCGCGAAGTTCCTTGTCCAGCGTCGGAAAGCCGCAAGAGATGTGTTCGAGCGGCCCTTCGACCTTCCAGCGAGAAAGGATCGAGAGCGGCCCCTCTCCAATCTCGTTCGTCGCCTTGGCGCCTTCCGCGGGCTTCGCCGCTGCGGCGCCTGACGGCACGAACTCCTCTGACTCGGCGTCGAAGAACTCGTCACCGGGCATATCGTTCGCTGCGCGCGGACGCGCCTTCACGGGACCCGTTTCAAATCGGCTCACATCGCCCTCGCAGTCTTCTCGGCTTGCGCCAACTTGTGACGAAGCTCTCGCTCGCTCCAACGAGGCTGGCATCGATCGTTGTATTCACAGATTACGGACCACGCTTCGGCTCCCCGCAATCCAAACCGCTGTACGATCGCGCATGCCGCTCGGAAGGTCGCCCCGTGTCCACCGCTTCCGGAAATCGCAGGCTCCATCTTCGCGACGTAGCGGCGGCACCGCTCGAAGGCGTCACCACCATGCGAGGTGATTGGACGCACGACGCGCGCTGTCTCGTACATCGGACGGATGTTCTTCAGCGCTTCTTCAACGTCGATCGGCTTCTCTGCATTCGTGCCTAGCGAGCGATACGGCGCACTCTCATTTACGATCGTAGGAACAAACCAAGCGCGCGCCGGGTCTTTGCAAGCCCCGTCAACGCGAATGCCCTCCTCACGAAGCACCTCGAGAAACGCAGGCGCGAGAATGGTGTATTCTTCACGCGATACCGGACGAGAGAACGGAACGATCGCGCGGAACCGAGGCGCAGCGAGCGTGTGCGACGGCGTCGAATAGATGAACGCGAGATAGTCCTTCACCGCTTCGTACAGCGGCCCAACACCCTGCAAGCGATCATCGGCATTTGCCGGCGGCAACTCGTCGACGTCGATGCCGAACGCCGAGATGGACTCTACGTTCTCGTTCTTGCGGTGATCGCCCTTGAACGTCGCGAAGGACCAAAGCGGCGCGCTCGACTTCTCGCCGACACGCGGAACCGTCAAGCTTCGACCAAAGTCGAAGCAATCGATCGTCTCTCGCGATCCCTTCGGGTCGCGGAGACTTTGGAAGCGAGTGAGCTCGAGCTTCAACGAGCACCCCCATTGCAGGAGAGATGGATCGGGCCTTGCGCGATCGACCAAGCGATCCGATCACCCTTACGATAAGCGCCTTGGCAGCACCGACACGAGCCATCAAACTTCGCAATCATGACTCGGCGATCTGCCGACGGTTTCATTTTGATGACGGGGATCGGAAACGGTAGGAAGCCGCCAACGACCTTGAGCTTGTGCTCGCGGATGAGTTTGCAGGCGAGCATCGCGGACGTGCGCGCTTCCTCTTCGCGATCGGAAGCAGAGAGCGCGATGAGCTTCTCGACTCTCTCGAGCGTGGTTGAGGCGGCGACACTCACGCAGCCTCCGCGAGTGCGTGGTGCTGCCACCACTTCGTCAGAAGCTTCTGCGCGAAGCGTACGGCGTTCTCGCGATCGCCGGTGAAGATGAATGGCACGTAGTCGACCATCCAAGAGGCGACGCTTCCGAGCACGCTCTCGGGCCGTGCTTGGCTCCGATAGATCCCGTAGAGGATCTCCGAGAGATCGCACTCGACAATCACCACAGCGAAGTCGAGCTTAGAGAGGCGCACCAACTCGCGTTCGAAACGCTCTCGCTCGTGCGTGCAGCACGCAATGAAGTCGCCTTTCTCTTTGCGCTCGATCGCGACGCGATCATGCAAGCCGTGAAGCGAGTAGTCGCCACTCTGAATCGTGACGCGCTCAGTGATGACCCCGACCGGAAAGCACCACGGCCTCTGTTCACGCGTGTCGATGCTGATGGCTGGAAGGACGGGCTTCAAAGGGCCTCCACGAGCCAGTGGCGGTAACGCATCCGCAACAGTGCTGCGTGCGCTAGCGAACCGGGGCGAGCGTCTGCTTCGAGATGGGCGATCATCTGCAGGACGAACGCCACGCTCATCACTTCGCACCTGCGCGTTGGCGATAGTATTCTTCGGGCGTCGGAAGTTCGCCGGCCTCCGGAGCGGACCTCACCTTTTCAGCGGCCCGCCGCGTTTCGATCCACGCAAGGAGCTCGCTCTCTCGGACCGTCGTTGCGCGCCCGGTCGCGTACTTCGGAAGGTCCTTGGCCTTGCGAGCGGTATCTGGTGCAACGCCGTGCGTTTCCTTCAGCTTCGCAACGGGTAGCATGCGATCGACCTTCGGAAGCGCTTTCGGCTTGCGACGAATTACGACGATCTCGAGTTCCTCATCAGGGCCGGCCACGAGCTCGGCGAAAACCTCTTCGAGCGTGCGAGTCATCGCGTACCTCGCTTTCGCTGCGCGTCACGAAACTCCTCGAGCACCGCCCCCCGAAGCCCTTGCCAGGCTGGTGGTCGTTCGCGATGTAACGCCGATGGAATCTCCTCGTCCTTGCGCTCAGGCTTTTCTTGTGACAGATTTTTCATGTTGATTCCGGATGCTTTGAGCGGCTGCCCTTGCAGGGGTGGCCGTTCGCTTTTTGTCTTTGCGAACTACTCGCGCTCTTGGTGGGGTTAGGCCGCGACCGCTTGTGGGCGGGGTCTACGAAATCGCTGAAGCGCTTCGCGTAGTCGCTGATGGAGGATGACGCTTCGAATGCGTTCGCCCTTGGCCGCCTTCTCGACGGTTCGAGGGTCGCAGCCGACGTCGGCTGCGATGCGCATTGCTTCCACTCGGGAGATGTTAATGGGCAGAGTCATGGACGAACCTCTCACCCAAGGCGTCCACGAACCCCTAAACTGGAGAAAACTCAGCGTCTGATCTGAGGGTTCCGCTTGGGTTCCGCCCGGATATTTCGCGGCGTTTCGTCGACGAGAACCTTTTCGCCGTTTTCTTTGGTCTGCCAATCGGCGAGGGGTACGGGCTTCATGCCGTAATCGCGTAGCGCCGCCTTCATCGCGTGTTTCGCTTTCTGAAACACCTGCGTTGGAAGCAGGGTTGCACAGACGTCGAGGTCGATCTTCGCGTGGATCGAGATCAGCGCGAACTCGCCCACGGTGAGACGGCGGCCGAGTCCGAAGACGTCACGCCAGTCGAGCAGTGCGACAAGCCGACCGCGCGGAGAGACGCGCTGGCGCGATAGGCCGAGTTGCGACTTCGTGCGCGCCGGGCCTTCTGCCGGCGCGCGCGTCGCCCATCGCGAAGGTTTTCCGCTTTGCAGAATCTGCCGCATGACGGCAAGGCTGCGAACCTGTTCGGAGGCGGACAGCCTCGAGTCAACGAGTTCCTTCGATCGGCGTCGAAGCAACTCGTTCGCCGCCCATTTGCGAATTTCGACTTTGCGGTGTCGAACGGACCACCGCTGCCAGTCATCATCGAGATCGAGCACGCGTTCGCGTCCGCGATACTTCTCTCCGACTGACATTGAGCGATGATCGCACTGACGATCGCAGCTGTCGATGTCACGGAGCATCGGACTCGCCCTCACTTTTGATGAGCTGATCGAGAAGCTCGCCAGCGCTCTTGAGACTGCGAATGATCCCTCCGATCTCGTGAGTCGACTGCGAATCGATCGCGAGCGCCGTGCTTCTAGAGACTAAGCGACTCACGCATTCGCGCGCCTCTATCTGAAATGCTCGCGCCGCGAAGAGTCGTTCAACTAGGTCCATCTTGTCCATCCGTTCTCCTTTTTTCAGACAAAAGCTCTCCCGCCGCGTCGCCGATAGCGCGCGTCGAAGAGCTTGGTGATTTTCAGAGTTTTCGCCTGCGAGGCGAAAACGACTCGTGGTTAAGCGGCTTGCCCGGGTGTCCGTCGTAACTCGGCAATCGCAGCGCGGGCGCGTTCGCCCGCGACGCCACGAACGGAGCCCGGTTGCAGTTGCTCCTTCGCTATCGATCGGGGATCGACGTCGAAGGCGACGGCGAGACGCCGAAGTTCGTGCGTTGGGATGCGCTGTCCGTTTGGTTTCTTTGCATGCATCGTGATGTCCTTACGTAAGCATGATGCCGACGCAGCTTTGCTGACTGCTACTTTCTGTCAAAAATAGTTTCGGTGATGCGGGTTGGCGGCTCGCTTAGGTTTCAGACCGAGCTCTTCTAAGACGAAGTCGATACGCCGCCCCACGGAGCCCCGGACGGGCAGCCCAAGGAGGCGTCGGTAGATCGTCTTCTCATTCGCGTGGGCCTTTTCGGCGACGACCTCAACGATCTCGTCGGTGACTGGTTCGCGATTCATGAGTTACCTATGCCCTTCTCCGGCGCCGGCGTCTTTCGACAATAAATGTCGAATCGGCGCTCAGTCTTTCGTGGCGACGCACCAGCTTGTCGAAGCGTTGTTGCACCGAGTAGCTGCTCTCTTTCGGTGCTCGGAACGCTCCCGTGATCATTGAAATCTCTGTCATTGCGCCAGCGATAGAGAAAGGAGCTCGTACGAGCTCTTCGGCGAGAGCGCGAAGCTGCTTCGTATGTGAATCAACGTCGATCTTCAGCTCGTCGCGAAGGAAAATATGGAGCGACCGTTCCACAAGATCGGCGGGGCGCTCCGCACGCGACCACACTTCCCCGTAGTCCTTCTGCCAAATGCCTTTTAGATGCTCGGCAAGTTGACGAAGCTTCATCCCCAATTCGGCGTCAGGTGTTGACGCTGCCTTGCCCCCAAAAAGTACGCGCCACATCGCGTTTACACGGGTGAGCTCGTATCCTGAAGGCTCCGGATCCTGTGCCAGGAAGTTGATGGCTGACAAAGCGACAGAGAGCGCGCGTTGCCGCGGCTCGGAGTCGCGGTTGCCGTGCAATCGAAGGATCGCGGACTTAGCGTCTGCATACTTCTGGTAGCGTTTCGGCGGCAGCTCGACCCACTTTACCGCGCCCGTCGATTCTTTTTTCACGAGCCCAAGAGTATCTTGCGCATCACGCGCAGGCGAGACGCCATCAAACGGCGTCACGTCTCCACTCCAGTTCTGTGCGCTCGACGGAAGGAGCGATCTGCCTTTCGAATAGCCGCAAGCGTTCCTCGAAGCTCGGGGACCCGCTTCTCTCGAGTCGCGAGAAGACGGTAGTAGCGTCTCGTGCGTGCGCTTTGAGTCGCTCGCTTTCCTTCGGCGGTATGCAGCCAGTCGAAAAAGCTCGCCATGTCCCGATCGAACAAAGCGTCGTTCTGAAGTTCGTTCATTCGGCAGCCTCTTTCGCAGTGTCGATGTTGCGCACGCGGATGAAAGCCTCATACGAGCCTTCGCGACCTTGCTCGATGAGCGTGCTGGCATGGCGAACGGACTTCAACAATCCGAATATCTGATCGACGAGCTCCTCGTGTTCGACGCCGAGATCGACGAGTCCGAGAACGACAACCTCGAGATCGACTTCCGCCTCACGAAGCGCTTGCCACCACTCTTGGTCGATGGGACTCATTGCATCACCTCGCCTTCGCGCTGTCCGGCCTTCGTGCTCACGAGCTCCGCGATCGCGCTTTCGAGGGAGAGCCGTGCCGAGTTCACTGCGGCTGCGAGATCTATAAGCGCGCCATCGGACAGATACTCCGCGACGTCATTCCGATTCGAAACGCATTGCGCGAGATTCATGATCTCGTCCGTCGCGTCTCGAAGTCCCTTATGCGCTTCTCTAATGTTTCCGAGCCCTGGTGTTTTCCGCTCCATGTTTGTCTTCCTTCCCGTGCAAGTGCACGGCGCCGCGCGCTCTGAAGAGCGCAGCACCGCAGCACGTCACGTCGAGGAGCGACGCTTCGAGGGATCGAATGCGATGACGTTCTCGGAGCGCGCAAGACGACGCGCTTGCAGTTCACCCGCAAGCGTTGCGACGACGTCCCATCGCCCTGCCTCGGTCGCGCCCTTCAGCGCGGCGGCGAGGGCCGTCTCTACTTCGTCCGGTTTCGGACCTGAGTTTCGGACATTTTCCGAGAAACCCGAGTGATTACAAGTGCCGGAGGAGGGAGTCGAACCCCCGACCTAGCGCGTATGAAACGCCCGCTCTAACCAACTGAGCTACTCCGGCAAAGGGCGCGCAGTATTAGACGAGCGTCCTTCATTGTAAAGCGCGAAAACGCCAAACTCTCGCCTACTTGCCGTTCACGATGGTGACGGGCGCCCGTGTCGTCGAGCACATTGCCGGAGATGCCTTGCGAGATCACGAGGCACGCATTGTTTTAGTCATCGGGAGTCACGCCCGTCGCCGCATGAACGCCGCCGATGAAACTGCGCGCCGTCGTTGTGCATTTGAAAATCGGGCTGGTCGGGCACGGGGGTGGCATCGAGGTCGTCCACGTCATCTGCGCGCCGTTGTGAATCCATGAAGACTCGACGAGGACGCTGCTACCGGCAGCGACGAAGCCGAGGTGTCGACCGTTCGTAGGTTCTCGGAGCGACGCAATCTGAAGTTCGAATCTTGAATTTCTTCGTGGAACCGATTCTCTCGTCCTGTGTAGTCTACACGTGCGTGTTCGATGACGAGACCGAGTCGATCGAAGTTCGCCCCACCGCCCATGATCACCGATGAGCTCGTGTGGTCCGTCTTCAAGGGGCCGCGAACGATGCAATGACGAAGCGGCTCGGCTTTGTGGTCGCGTGGCGGAACCTATGGCTCGATGTGGGAGTCGTCCCGCTGCACCTCGCAGCAGCTCCCCAATTCGCTCGAAAGCGATTGGACCCTTCGTGTAGCTTCGATCGAATGACGAAATCGAATCTTAGAATCGGGGTCTCCAGTGCGATCATCCTCGGGACCGCGGTAATTGCGGCGTGCTCGAGCGATTCGACACCCCCACCGATTGCAGGCAACGATGCCGCGACGGGTGGCGATGCTCCCGTGACCGCTGGCCCGTTCCTCGTCAGCGGCGCCGTCAACGGATACGCCGGCGACGGTCTCGTGATTCAAAATGGAGCCGATGTTCTCGCGATTGGAAAAGGCGCGACGACCTACACGTTCCCCGAAAAGTTCGCTGCGGGCAGTCCGCTGGCAATCACCGTGCAAACGCAACCGACCGCGCCGCCGCAAACGTGCACCATCGCCAACGGTACGGGGACGATCACGAGCGACATCCTCAACGCCGACATCACGTGCGGAACTTCGCTGTTCCCGGTCGGTGGCACCGTCACTGGCATCGCGGCCGGCTCGAATGTCGTTCTCCAAAACAATGGCGGCGACGACCTGAAGCTCGAGGCAGACGGCACATTCACGTTTTCATCACAGGTCGTGACGGGGAGTGCCTACGCGGTAACGGTCGCAAGCTCTTCAGGAGGCTCCTCCTGCACCGTCACCGACGGCGCGGGGACCGTCGCGTCCGCAGCCATCACGAATGTGGCTGTAGTATGCAAGTGCTCCGGCAGTGTCACGTTTGGATATACAGGCGCCCTCCAAAGCTTTGCGGTTCCGACTTGCGCGAAATCGATCACCGTCGATGCGTACGGCGCCGAAGGTGGAAAGAGCACGGGCGAGAACGGCGGCTTGAGCTTTCCCGGTGGTAAGGGCGAGCGCGCCAAAGGAACTTTCACGCCCAAAGCGGGAGACGTTCTCTCGATTCTCGTGGGCGGCAAAGGCACCGACAGCAAGTGCGGCTCCGGCGGGGGCGGCGGATCATTCGTCACGAGCACGAGCTCGGGTCTGCTTCTCGCAGCCGGAGGTGGCGGCGGAGGCTTTCATTGCATCGCATTGGGAGGCGTCAACGGCGTGAACGGCAACGTCACGACGAGCGGTGGCGGAGGTTCTTGCACCCCAACGAGAACGGCGACGGTCGGCGGTTCCGGCGGCTCCGGCGGTACTTCGTACTACGGCGGCGGAGGGGGCGGCTTCGCCTCCAAGGGCACCGGAACCAATGATGCGAAGACGGGTGGCGGCGCTTATCCCGGAGCCGGTGGAATCGTCGGAGGTGGCTACGGTGGAGGCGGCGGCTACTATGACGGTTGTTGCGGCGGTTCCGGTGGCGGCGGTGGATACAGTGGTGGGAGCGGAGGCGCGAACGACGGCTGCGCGGGCGGAGGCGGCGGCTCCTACAACGCAGGCACAGCGCCGACGATGACGGACGGCGTCCAAGCTGGACACGGTACGGTCACGATCTCGTACTGATAGGCGACGGACGACGAACGAAAAGAGCGGGACACAGTGTCCCGCTCGCTTCGCTCACCTCTCTACGAGGAAGAGCCAACTGAAAGCCGTCTCGGCGTTTTTAGAAGTCGCCGGCAGTGTTGCTCTCGACTTCTTAGAAGTCGCCAAAGAGTGTCGTGATCTTCGACTCGAGCGCGATCGCGATCTTGTAGAGCGACGAGATCGACGCGGAAGATTCTGCACGCTCGATCTGCGAGAGCAGAGAGACGCTGAGGCCCGTGCGGCGTGCCATCTGCTTCAACGTGAGATCCTTCTCCTTGCGGAGATTGCGGATGGTGTCTCCGATGACGCGATGAAGCTGCTCTTCCGGCGTGCGTGCAAGCCCCTTCTTGCGCATCACGCGCTCGATCACTTCGCGGAACTCGTCGGCGTTGAACGGCTTCTTGATGTAGTCGACCGCGTCGAGCTTCATCGAGGCGACGGCCGTCTCGAGGTTGGGGTAGCCCGTGAACATCACGACGGCGATGTCCGAGTCGATTTTACGGATGCGTTTGAGGACCTCGATGCCGTCCATCTCCGGCATCATGAGATCGAGAATGATGAGGTGATACCCACCCGCACGAACCTCGTCTTCGGCGGTCGTCGGATCGGTCAGCGCCTTGACCTGGTACCCGTCCTTTTCGAGAAGGGTCTGCATGTACTCGCAGATGGCCTTGTCGTCGTCGCAGATGAGAATGCGGATCGCAGGCAGCTCCGGAGTGCCGGGTTCAGTCATGCGCGTTACAGTAAAACTAAACGGCGTCGTTGAGAAGAGGTCGAAGGAGCGAAGACTCGTTCGCGCTCATCTGAGCGGCTCATTTGAAGGCGAGCGTCTTCAGATTCGTCGTTTCGCCTGCGCGAATCGTCACGCTCAGCGGCGACTTGATGCCCTGCTCCTCGTTTTCGAAACGAAGCGCGTGCGCACCCGCCGGGAGCGAATAGTTGATGAGCGGCGTCGTACCGACGAGCTTTCCGTCGACGTAAACATTCGTCCACGGATACGTATCGACCTTTAGAAGGCCTTTCTCACCCGTGGGAGCCGCGACCGAAGCGGTGGGCTTGGTGATCGGAAGGTTCTGGCGAGAGTGATGAGCAGTATGTTGCGTCGCGGGGCGTGGATCTTCGGCCGACGCGACAGGAGGCGTTTCTAGAAAATCGGTCCCTTCGGCGGGTTTCTTCTCTGCCTTTTGCGGCGAAGGATCGGTTCCCGCAGAGTTGTCGGGCGCAGCCTTTTCGTGCCGCTCGTCCGTGTCAGCCGGAAGCGGCCCGTCCTCGAAGTTCTTGGCATCTCCGCGAATGACGCGCGCTCCCAGGCCGATGACGATCATTCCGAGAAGGATGATCGCGCCAATCAACGCCATGACGACCTTAGAACGAGGCCGACCCTCTGGCGTGACGGATCGCGGCGGCAGACTCGCGCGATCTTCTCGCGACCGCGCGCTCTCGACGATACCGCTCGTGCTCGCACTGCTTTTGCTCGGCGTTACGACGAGAGAGACTTGTCCCGAACCGAAGATCGGCGCGTTTCCCGTGGCGCGCAGGGCGGCGATTTCACCGGTCGTCGCCTTGCTGAAGGCATCCATCTGCTTTTGAACTTGGCGCTGCACCTCGGCGCGCGTCGTTGCGAATCGTTCTCCGAGAAATGTGCCGACCTGATCCGATCGACATCCTCCCGATTCCGCGAGGAAGCGCTCGAGCGCCGTTCGAAAATCGTCTGCGGACTGATAGCGAAGGTTGGCGTCTTTCTGGAGGGCCTTTCGCACGATCCCATCGAGGCGCGAGCTCACATTGGCGCGAACGGAAGCGACGCTCGGAATGGGCTCGTATAGAAGGCGATTCAACGTCGCGGCGGCGTTGTCATTTCCCATCAGCCTTCGCTGCGTCAGCATCTCCCAGAGACAGATGCCCATCGCAAAAAGGTCCGATCGATGATCGATCTGATCGCCCATCGCCTGCTCGGGAGACATGTATGCGACCTTGCCCTTGAGGACGCCGATCTCCGTCTCTTGCGTGCCGAGCGCCGCCTTTGCGATTCCGAAGTCGACGATCTTCACCTGCCCCGCGTAGGTCACGAAGATGTTGTGCGGGCTGACGTCACGATGGACGATCTGGAGGGGCCGTCCGTCGTAGTCCGCTAGGTCGTGCGCGTGCTGCAGACCCGAGAGCGCATCGCTCGCAATGCGCGCCACCATGCGCTCGTCGATCGTCTCGCCGCGCTTGATGGTCTCGCGAAGGATGCGATTGAGCGGTTGCCCCTCGAGGTACTCCATCGCGATGCAGTAGACGCCGTTCTCTTCACCGACATCGTACGTGTGGACGACGTTGGGATGATTGAGGCGAGTCGCGAGGCGCCCCTCGGCGATGAACATCCGGCGGAAGCTCGCATCCGAAGAGAGATTCGCTCGCAGGCGCTTGACGACGACGAGCTTGTTGACGCCGAGGCCGCCGCGCGCGACCGCGAGGAACACGTCGGCCATCCCTCCTTTGCCGAGCGTCGCGAAAGGGTGATAGCGGCCAAAGCTACCGGCGCCGATAGCTTCAGACAGCGCCCCCTCTTCGTCGCTCATGGCCTCGGGTACGATACCATGTCCTTTCGGAACGTCCTTTTTGCTTGCGGTTCCCAAAACGATTTGGGGCCCCCGCGCGAGCCTACTCGCGCCTGAGAATGTTCTCGATGAACCCGGAAACACCGAAGAAATAGACTTTATAGGCCGGCTCGATGTCGAGACGGGGCACGATGCGCACATTGCCGAACTTGAGCGGCAAGCCGAGACTGAAGGCGACGCTCGCACCGCCTGCGCTATCGCCGCTATTGTTGCTGTTGACTTCGTAGCGCGCCGCACCGCCGATTTGCGCCCAAAGTCCGACCGTTGCATCGGCAGAGCTGATGTATCCGCCGTAGACGGCAAGGCGAGTAAACGTGCGCTCTGAACCGACGAGAGCGACGCCCGCCGTGGAGCTCGTGCCGCCTGCATACGTCGTGCGACCGATGTCGATGAGTCCCGCCACTGTCCAATACTTCGCGAAGCGGAGTGCCGCTTCGCCGCCGAGTGCCCAGCCCGTGTAAGGATTGCCGTCGCTCGCCGTCTCGTCCGTGTCGAGCGAGCCTTCGTAACCGAGGCGTAGACCGTAGAGGAGCGCCATCGTCGACGTCTTCTTCGGCGGCGGAATAAAGCCCGGCTGACCGGGAGCGGGAGCTGCGCCCACTGGGACGGCCACGGGGCCTGGCGTCGGCGACGAAGTGTTCACGGGAATGGGCGTCGACACCGAAGTGGACGTTCCCGGAACGAGTGTAAGTTGCACGGAAGCGTCTTTCTGACGCTCGCGGACCTGCACGAGCTGTTCGACGCGCGAGTACCCTGAAGCGGTCGCAGCGATGCGGTGACTGCCGGGATTCAACGGACGCGATACGCCGATGAGCGCTTCATTCAGTGGTTGATCGTCGATCGTCACGACGACGCCGCGCACGTTGGCGGGCTGCACGTCGACGCGAAGCGCGGGCACTCGAGGAGAAAGCGCGGCACTTTCCGTCGCCGCTTGAGTCTTTGCGGCCTGGAATGCGGCCGAAGAGCTTGGACCGAGCTCGTAACGCGACACCTCGCGATACGACTCGTCGGCTTCGACCAAGTGGCCGAGTGCGGCGTGACACTGCGCCACCCGCAGGAGCGTCGTCGGTGCGCGATACACCCGCGCCGACCGCTCGAACTTGTCGAGCGCCTCCGCCGTGCGATTCTGTTTTTGCAGCGCATCCCCATCGACGAAGAGCTGCCGCGCTGCGTTCTTGTCGGCGTCCGAGACGTCTTGCGCGAACGCGCGCGTCGTCGTGAGGAGGGTGGGAAGTGAAAGAGAAGCAATAAGGAGATAGTGAAGTTTCATTCTTTAGAACCCTGGATCTCCTGGATGCGCGTTGGGTTTGACCGTCGGGGGCGGTGGCGGCGGCGGAAGAGTCACCGTCTTGCCAGTAGGTGGCGGTGGAGGTGGTGGAATGACGACGGTCTTTTGCGTCGTCGACGTCGTCTTTCCCGGCATGAGCGCCGTCTTCGTCCCTCTGGGATCGCCCTTCTCTTTTTCGTTCTTCTTCTCGTTTGCGCCCTTCGTGTCGCCTGCGAGTGCTTGCAAGGGCTGCACGTCGGTCGTGCCGTTCGCTATCGGAAGGACCGCTGGCTCTTGCGATGGGGTGGGCGCGATCGTCGAAGAAGACGCGGCGCTGATGCCCGTCGATTTGGGCGACATCGCGAAGAGCAGGATGCCGGTTCCCACTGCCGCGAGCGCCACGACGCCGATGATGAAGTTGCGACCACCGCCCGGCTTCGGCAGGCCAGAGATGCGACCCGGTGTCAGCGTCGAAGGCGATCCCGTGAGCGAGCCATTCACTGGACCATTCCGGTAAGCGTTCGGCGTGAGCGCCGGCTGGCCGCCTTGCATTCCCTGCGGAGTCGCCGCGCCATAGGGGGATGGCGGCGGGCCGTACCCATGCTGCCCAGAACTGGGGCTCATCGGCGTCTGACTTCCGCCAGGCGTAGAGGCTGGCTGATAAGCCGCACCTTGGTATCCGCCTTGAAACCCCGCGCCGAACGCGGCGTTCTGTTGCGTCGGATATTGCGGCATCCCCTGCGTGTATCCTGCAACTCCTTGCCCACCGTTGGCGATCGAAGCGAGCGACTCCGCCAACTCGAGCACGCGATTGAACCGTGCGGCCGGCTCGCGCGTCACCGTGCGCGTGAACCAATGGTCGAAAGCCGGCGACAGCCCCGGCATGTGCTGCGATGGAATCGGCGAAGGCGCCGTACAAATGTTGACGAGAAGATCGCCGACGGACTGTCCGTTGAACGGCAGCTCACCGACGACGCAGCGGTAGACGATGACGCCGAGGGACCAAGCATCCGTACGGTGGTCGATCCCGCGGAGCCCGCGCGCCTGTTCGGGCGACATGTAGAACGGAGTGCCGAGCACGGCTCCCGTCTTCGTGCTCGAAGAGATGCCGGCGCCGCTCGTGCCGTCGGGCTCCTTCATTTTCGCGATGCCGAAGTCGAGAACCTTGGCGACCTCTTCGTCGTCTTCCTTCGCGAGGAAGATGTTTTCAGGCTTCAAATCGCGATGAATGATGCCTTCGTCATGGGCCTTTTGCAGGGCCTTCGTGACCTGGCTGATGATGCGCGAGATGTCCGGTAGGTTCAGACGTCCGAAGCGCTGGAGGCGTTGGTCGAGGGTCTCGCCGACGAGATACTCCATGACGATGAACGGCTTGCCGTCTTCTGTAATTCCATGGTCATAGACCTTGATCGCGTAACGTGACTGGAGGCGCGCGACCGCCTGCGCTTCCGTCTCGAACCGCGCGCGCGCTTCGGAGCTCGCCGCGAAATCTTTTTCGACGAACTTGATCGCAACGCGCGTCCCGAGCGTGAGGTGCCTTCCCTCCCAAACGGAACCCATTCCTCCGCGACCGAGAAGGCGCAAGAGCTCGAACTTGCCGGCCACGATGGGCGACGAAGTCGGAAAGTCTGGCGGGATGGAGTCGGAGGCCATTGATAAGGATGGACGCGTGAGACGAGGATCTGGTTCTAGAAATGCGTCCGAAAACGTGCAGCTTCACGAATCAAAACGCTTTTCCGAGTCTATCGGGTGAAATGCAGCGCAGCAAGGAAAGCAAGGCTGGGTCCGCGCGCCGGCAAAACCAATTCCGGAGAGTTGCGGAGTGATAGACCCCCGTGAACGTGAATCAGGCCACGGCAACGGATTCACGGTCAGTGTAACCGGCGGTACACTGCCGCCCCATGCCCTCCAAGCTCCCGGCGCCAGGTGACTCGCAAGTCCTCTACCTGTT
>JAHFDV010000245.1 GCA_023248815.1 Myxococcales bacterium | reverse complement strand
CATCCGAATGGGCTCGTCGAGGGATTCACGATCGGCAAGGCAGACACGCTCGGAAAGAGCGCGCCCGTACTCATCGATCACTTCACGTTCCGACCCGAGAAGAAGACGGAAATTTCAGCGTAAACGTCGCGCCGCCGAGGTCGCCGTTGCTCACGTCGATCGTGCCTTGATGGCGGTCGACGATGCTCTTCACGATGGAGAGGCCGAGGCCCGTCCCCTTCCCCGTCTCTTTCGTCGTGAAGAACGGAACGAACACTTTCTCACGGTGAGCTTCGGGTATGCCGCGACCCGAGTCGAGCACGCTCACCGAGATCGTCCCCTCGTCATCGACGATGGAGATGAGGATCTTCCCGCCGTCTTCGGGCATCGCATGACACGCATTGGTGACGAGATTGACGAACACCTGAGTGAGCGGCTCCGCGAGACCGAGAATCTCGCCCGCGGGCTCGTAACGACGCTCTACGATCACATGCGAATGCGCGAGGATGTGCTCGCAGAAGGCCAGGGCGCGATCGATGACGGATTGAAGCGCGACGGGCACCGGGGTCTCGCTGGGCACACGCACGTAGCTCACGAGGTCGCGCGTGAAGCGAAGCATGCGTGACGATGACTCGCTGATTCGCCCGAGGCGCGCGATGTCGTCTTCGTTGGCGTCTGCCGCTTTCCACTTTCGCTCGAGGTATTCGGTGTACGCGACGATCGACGTCAGCGGATTGTTGAGCTCGTGCACCATGCCCGCGGCGAGCTCACCGAGGGTTGCGAGCTTCTGCGCTTGCACGAAGCGAGCATTCAGCTCACGCATCTCGTCTTCGAGAGACCGCGCTTGAACGCACACTCGAGCGAGAGCAAGGGAGCGTCCGACGACCGAAGCGAGACGAGAGAGCGCGTCGCCCTGCTCGGTGCTCATCCGAGAATCCGCCGCGATGCACATCCACCCGGAGATCCCAGGGAGCGGAATGGTGAGCTCGAACGCCGTCCCGAAAATCGGAAACGATGCGGAAACCGGGTCGCGTTCTTCGATCGTGCCGGCAGGGGCGACGTAAAGACGCAAGGCGGTGTCGGTCGATACGGCGACGGCAATGCGTGGCTCGGAAAGAAGGCGTGAGATGCCGAGCACGGCAGCAATCGCGGTGGCGGCCTCGCCTTCTTCGGTCGGCAGCGAGAGCGAGAAGTCGAGGATGCGCGCGAGGATGGTTGCGCCGATGGGCGAGCTCGCCATCACACCCGAGGTATGGTGATACCCCGCGTCACGGGTCGACACCGGAGGCGGGCTCGGTGTCGTGAGGACGACCGCATTGAAGGGTCGCGGAGTGTTGCGCTTCATCAGAGCACCCCTTTCTTCTCGCGGTCGTTCGCGAGCTCGAGCGCGGGAGAGCCTTCCGCAGGCGTTCCCATGCTTCTATCGAGGTCGAGGATGACGGCACCACCGACGTACGTCTTCGTTTCGTACTTGGTGATACGTCCGATTTTTTTGACGATCTCGGCCATGCGTTCGGCTTCGGTCATGATCACTTCTGCCGAGCGCGCAGATGGCGCATCGGCAGGAAGTTGGCGACGCATGATTTCGGCGTAGGCCATCACGCTTTGCAGAGGTTGATTGAGCTCGTGAGCGGCAGCGCCCGCGAGGCTCGCGACGACGGCTTGTCGCTCTTGTTCGAGAAGGCGCTCTTGGGCTTGGGCGAGTTTTCTCTCCATGAATACCTTTTCACGAAGGTCGGCGAAAATACCGACGGTTCCTACGGGTGCCCCACCCTGTTCCAAAAGTGCTGCGCTGAGGGAAACCGGCACGGCCTCACCTTCGCCGTCGACGATGTCGACGCGTTTGCCTTCGACGCGACCTTGTCCTTCGTAGATCGCGCGCATGACGGCCGCCGCGACGCCTCGTTGGTAGAAGTTGCGCACGTCAGTGCCAATCACGTCCTTGGCTTTGCGCCGGAAGATGCGCTCTGCGGCGCGATTGAAGATGCGGACGACGCCCTGCATGTCTGCGCTGATGATCGCGTCCCCGGAGGAGTCGATGACTCGCTCGAGCAAGGTTTGTGTCTTCACGAGCTCTACCGCCACGCGGCGCTCTTCGGTGACGTCTCGGAAGTTGCAGATGACGACGCCTTCGTCACCCTGCACCCGGCTCGCGCTCACGCTGACGATGATGAGCGAGCCGTCGCCACGCTTCGCGCTGAGGTCGACGCCGATCGGATACACGCCGCCCTTCGTGCCGGCCGCGATTTTTTGAACCTCTTTGTGGCAGGATTCGTCGAGAAGCTCGAGCGCGCTACGACCCACGAGCTCGTTCTCGTTTCGTCCGAGGATCTCTTCCGCACGGCGACTCGCGACGAGCACGCGACCCGAAAGATCGATGACGAGGCTCCCGTCGGCCGAGCTCTCGAAGAAGTCTGCGTAACGCTTCATCGAGCGAAGGCGACGTTCGGCCTCGAACCTCGCGACCGTGACTTCTTGCGTTTGGTCGCGAAGGGATTGCATCACGCGAGCGTTGCGCAGCGAGATCGCCATCGCGCTTGCGACGGTGCGGAAAAGCCAGATCGACTCCGAAGAGAACGTTTGGCTCTTTCGCGAGCGCAAAAAGAGGACGCCCATGGGGCGACCTTCGAAGAGGATCGGCAGAATCGCGACGGAGCTGAAGGCATTCGCGCTCGGCTCGGCTTTGCGCACGCCGTCGAGAAGAGGGTGAATGGCGGCGTCGTCGATGACGAGCGGTTCGGTCGAATCGACGACGTGGCGAATTTCGGGGTACTTCGCGAGGTCGATGGGGAGATCCCGGAGAGCGACATCGTCCGAAGCGGCGACGACGTAAGCCGTGTTCGATTGTTCGCGAACGAGCACGATGGAAACGCGGTCGATGTGAGCGACCTCGGCGACGCGTTTGACGACCGAGAGCAGAATCGTCCGAAAATCTAGGCTCGATGCGAGCGTCTGCGTGAGCTCCAAAACGACGCGCGCATCCCGCTCTCGGGCCGCGAGCGATCGATTCGCAATGCGGACGGCGAGTAGACTTCGGAGACGCGCAGCGAGCGCGCCAGATTTTATGTCGGCGCGAACGGTGTCGTTCACACCTTCTTTGAAGAGCGCTTCGACCTCGGCATCGTTGCCTTGCTGGACGATCGCGAGGATGGGAACGTGCTTCCACGCCTCCATGCTGCGGAGACGTCGAATCTCGTCGCGATCGCTGAGAACGACGACGCCGACCTCCTCTGGATCCATCGAGAGGTGGAAGTCGGGAGGGACTTCGCTCATCGGAACGTCGGCCCCCCGAAGGGCCGCACACACCGGCGACGTGCGTGCTGTTTTGTCGCTTCCGTCGTTGGCGGAGGCTCCCGCGACGACTACGGGAAAAGCGAGGGGACCCACGTCTCTAGTCTACACTGCATTTCGTATCGAAAAGCTCGTTCCGAGCGCATTCCCGTTTCGAGTTGCCCGAGCTCAAAGGCCGAGCGCACCTGGCGCTCGACTCCGGAAGCGGCTCCTAAAACAGCTTTCGTTGGGGCACTTCGTCGGCGCCGCCCATCACGCGCTCCTTCATCTGTATGCCAAGGTGGTCGAATGCCTTCCGCGTGGCCACTCGCCCGCGCGGCGTTCGCCCGAGAAATCCCTGCTGAAGGAGGAAAGGTTCATAGACGTCCTCGATGGTGTCGCGCGGTTCGCCGAGCGCTGCCGCCAACGTCTCGATGCCTACCGGGCCGCCATCGTAATCGACGATGATGACGCGAAGAAGGCGGCGATCCATCTCGTCGAATCCGACGGAGTCGATGTCCAAGCGCTTCGCAGCATCTTCGACCGCGTGCGCGTCGATGACACCTTTGCCGAGTACCTCGGCGAAATCGCGCACGCGCCGGAGAAGGCGATTGGCGATACGCGGGGTTCCACGCGCGCGCTTCGCGATCTCCTTCGAGGCGTCGGGACGAATGTCCAAGCCGAGAAGTTTGGCGCTTCGTTCGACGATGAGCGCGAGGTCGCTCTCCGGATAGAGATCCAGGCGGAGAATGTGCCCGAATCGCGAGAAGAGCGGCGCCGTCAGCAACCCCGTCCGCGTCGTCGCCCCGACGAGCGTGAAGGGCTGAATGGGAATCTGGATCGCGGACGCGAAGGCGCCGTCGCCCGTGATGACGTCGATGCGAAAGTCTTCGAGCGCGGGATAGAGACTCTCTTCGACCGCAGGATTCAGACGATGAATTTCGTCGATGAAGAGAATGTCGTTGGGACCGAGCTTCGTGAGGAGTCCGGCGAGAGCGCCTTTGTGCTCGATGACGGGGCCGTTGGTGACGTGGAGCTCGACGCCCATCTCGCGCGCGAGGATCTGCGCAAGCGTCGTTTTTCCGAGGCCCGGCGGCCCCGAGAGCAAAAGGTGATCGAGCGGTTCGCCACGGGCGCGCGCCGCCTGCACGAAGACGCGCAGGTTGTCCTTGTGCTTCGTCTGCCCGACGTATTCGTCGAACGACTGCGGGCGGAGGCTGCGATCGAGACTGCCGTCTTCGGGCGTCGAAGTACCTTCGACGATCCGTGGCGCTTGCTCTGTCTCTTTCGGCTTCGCCATTTGCGAGGATCTCTGGATGCGGGTCTCTGGACGACGACGGAGGCGCCCTCTCGAGCGCCTCGTTCACACGGCTTACATCAAGTTCGAAGCGACTTCTGCGAGCTCACTGCGCTCGCCCTTCGCAAGCACGATGTGACCCGCGAGCTTGTTTCCGCGGAACTTGTCGGCGGCGATCGTGAGCCCGTTCGACGCAGCGTCGACGTAGGGGTTGTCGATCTGGTCGGGGTCGCCCGTGAACACGATCTTCGTGCCGTCGCCCGAGCGCGTGATGATCGTCTTTACTTCGTGCGGCGTGAGGTTCTGCGCTTCGTCGACGATCATGTATTGCTGCGGAAGCGAACGACCGCGGATGTACGTGAGCGGCTCGACCTGAATCTGCCCGCTCTCGAGAAGCTCGGCGTAAGCGCGTGGACCTTTTCGCGAGCCCGTGGAGAATAGGAATTCGAGGTTGTCGAAGATCGGCTGCATCCAAGGATTGAGCTTGTCGTCGACGTCACCCGGCAGAAATCCGAGATCGCGACCGAGCGGCATGACGGGGCGCGAGACGAGCATGCGCGAATACGTGCCCTCTTCGACCGTGCGACGAAGACCGGCCGCGAGCGCGAGAAGCGTCTTGCCTGTACCGGCTTTGCCGACGAGCGTGACGAGGCGAATCGACTCGTCGAGAAGAAGATCGAGCGCGAAGCTCTGCTCTTTGTTGCGCGGACGAACACCAATGACGCCTTCGCGCGGAACGCGAAGCGCGACGATCTTGCCCTTCGTCGCATCGAAGCGACCAAGCGCCGTGTGCGAAGGATTGGTGCCATCCTTGAGCATCACCGACATGTTGGCGCCGAGCTCCTGCTTCACGCCGAGCTCCCCTTTTTGGAAGAACTCGTCGATCTGGCTCTTGTCGACGTCGATCTCGATTTTGCCCGTGTCGAGGTGCTCGGCCTCGACACGCATGTTCTCGTACGTCTCGGAGGGCATGCCGAGCGCATCCGCGCGAATGCGGAGGTTCGTATCCATCGTCACGAAGATGGTGGGACGCCCGCCGCCTTGCTCGCGAACATCGAAGGCCGTCTGCAAGATCGCCGCGTCCATCGCCGTCTTGTCGATGGCGCTCTGGAGCTGCGGGAACTTCGCGGGAACGGCAACGCGAAGCGAGCCGCCACCCTTCAGCGCGACGCCCTTCGAAAGCGAACCGCCCTGGTCACGCAATTGGTCGAGAAGGCGCGCCACTTCGCGCGCGTTACGTCCGCGCTCGGAACCTTCGCGCTTGAACTGGTCGACCTCTTCGATGACGAAGATCGGAATGATGACGTCGTTGTCCTCGAAGCGGTGCATGGCACGCGGATCGTGGAGAAGGATGTTGGTGTCGAGGACGTAGTTCTTCTTCATGCGGGATGAACAAAGGAACAGGTCCAATCCCCTTCTTCAAGTCTTTTCGGTGCCGCACCTCAGCGCGTTGAATCTTGGCTTGGATCTTCCCGCATCAACCCACGATGCTCACGACGATCGACTCGCGAACGTCTTTGGCGCGCTCGAAGAATGCGCGGATGGATCCCATCGCTTTCATCAAAGACTCGAGGCTGCGGCGATCGTTCCACGCGAGCGCGGGGTAGACGTCGAGCATTTGCATCGCGGAAGGGTCCCATGAGGCGCGAAGTGCCGCGTCTTCCAAGCGGCGCATGAAGGCGGCGCCGTCCGAGACTTCGGCGGGTCCGAGCGTCACCGTTTCACGCAGCATTTCTTCGCCGAGCTCTTCTCCGAGGCCCGCGCCGAATACCTCCGGAGGAAGCTGATCGAGCGACGCGCGTCCCAAGGTGCGCTGAATCAGGAAGCTCAATCCGAAGTGCTCCCATTCGATGCGAAGCGTCTCGGACGGCTCTTCGGGATCGACATCGCTTCGAGAATCTCGCCAAAGGCCGAGCCCCTTCTCGGAGAGGCGAAAAAAGGAGAGAGGAATACTCATGACCGTCCCACGACCATAATGGCTCACCGAACCCCCGGCGAACGAACGTTCGCCCAAACGACGCTGAGCTTCGCGGACAGATCGCGTCGTTCATGAAGGACGAAACGCCGCCCTCACCAAAAGTGAGGCGGCGCTTTCGTCCGAGCGAGCATCTGGTCACCGAACCCCCGGCGAACGAACGTTCGCCCAAACGACACTGAGCTTCCCGGACAGATCGCGTCGTTCATGAAGGACGAAACGCCGCCCTCACCAAAAGTGAGGCGGCGCTTTCGTCCGAGCGAGCATCTGGTCAGCGAACCCCCGGCGAACGAACGTTCGCCCAAACGACACTGAGCTTCCCGGACAGATCGCGTCGTTCATGAAGGACGAAACGCCGCCCTCACCAAAAGTGAGGCGGCGCTTTCGTCCGAGCGAGCATCTGGTCAGCGAAGCTGCGGGAAGCCGAGGTCGACTTTGCTCGTCGCGGGGTCGGGCCAACGCGACGTGACGACTTTGGTGCGCGTGAAGAAGTTGATGCCGTCGGGTCCGTACATGTGGAGGTCACCGAAGAGCGAGGCTTTCCAGCCGCCGAAGCTGTAGTAGCTCACGGGAACGGGAACGGGGACGTTGATGCCGACCATGCCGACTTCGACTTCGAACTGGAATTGGCGAGCGATGCCGCCGTCGCGCGTGAAGATCGCGGTGCCGTTGCCGTAGGGGTTGTCGTTGATGAGCTTCACGCCGTCGTTGTAGGTCGCGACGCGCGAGACCAAGAGCACAGGGCCGAAGATTTCGTCGTCGAAGCACTTCATGCCGGGCTTGGCGTTGTCGATGAGGCTCGGACGGAGGAAGAAGCCTTCTTTCGGAAGATCGACGGAGCCGTCGACGACGAGACTTGCGCCTTCGGCTTTCGCGCCGGTGACGTAGCCCTTCACCTTGTCGCGATGCTCGCCCGTGATGAGCGGTCCCATCTCGCTCGTCGTGTCGCTCGCAGCGCCGACCTTGATCTTCGGGATGCGCTCTTTCACCTTCGCGATGAGCGCGTCGGCAATCGATTCGACGGCGACGACGACGCTCACGGCCATGCAGCGTTCACCGGCGGATCCGTACGCGGCACTGACGGCGGCGTCTGCGGCCATGTCGAGATCGGCGTCGGGAAGAACGAGCATGTGGTTCTTCGCACCGCCGAGCGCCTGGACGCGCTTGCCGTTCTTCGTGCCCGTCTCGTAGATGTATTTTGCAATCGGCGTCGAGCCGACGAAGCTGATGGCCGCGATGTCGGGGTGATTCAAGAGCGCATCGACGGCGACCTTGTCGCCATGAACGACGTTGAAACAGCCGTCGGGGAGGCCCGCTTTCTTGAGAAGCTCGGCGATGAGCATCGCGGCCGAGGGATCTTTCTCACTGGGCTTCAAGATGAACGTGTTGCCGCAGGCGAGCGCGTTGGCGAACATCCACATGGGGACCATCGCCGGGAAGTTGAACGGCGTGATGCCGGCAACGACGCCGAGCGGCTGGCGAATGCTGTAGACGTCGATGCCGCGGCTCGCTTGTTCGCTGAAGCCACCCTTCATGAGCTGCGGGATGCCGCAAGCGAACTCGATGTTCTCGAGGCCGCGCGCCACTTCGCCGAGTGCATCGCTCTTCACTTTGCCGTGCTCGGCGGAGATGAGCGAGGCGATGTCGTCGCGGTGCGCGTCGATGAGCTCACGAAGCTTGAAGAGAATTTCCGAGCGGCGCGAAAGGTTCGTGGCGCGCCACGCTGGGAGCGCGGCTTTGGCGCTCTCGATTGCCTTGCCCACTTCTTCCGTCGAAGCGAAGTCGACGATCGCCTGCTCTTTACCCGTTGCCGGCTGCCACACCGAACCGCGACGGTCCGAAGTGCCTGCAGTGATTTTGCCGTCGATCCAGTGACTGATTCGCTTCGTGCTCATGCTCTTCCCTCGTTGATGGGCCATATGAAAGCCTGGGCGGCCGTTGTCCGCGCGCAAGCTTCGGCGCCACATTCATAGCGGAAAAGCGAGATTTGGCACGTGGTCTCTTGCTTCGCAG
>JAHFDV010000033.1 GCA_023248815.1 Myxococcales bacterium | reverse complement strand
GGAATACGAGATCGGCGGTATTCATCAGGTGCACGTGCAGCCCAAGATCGGGCTCACGTTCGCAGGCGCATTGCGCGCCTTCCTTCGCCAAGATCCCGACGTCGTCATGGTCGGCGAAATCCGCGACAAAGAAACGGTCGATATCGCGATCAACGCATCGCTCACGGGTCACCTCGTGCTTTCGACGATTCACACGAACGACGCTGCGGGCGCCGTGACCCGTATGGTCGACATGGGCGTCGAGCCGTTCCTCATTCGCTCCAGCGTCATCGGCATTCTCGCCCAGCGTCTCGTCCGCATTCTCTGCCCGCACTGCAAGGTGGCAGCTCCTGCAGAACAATCGGAGCTCGAGGAGCTCGGTCTCACGCGAGAGCGTATCGAAGCGCGCGCACGTCGCCGATTGAACGAGGACTCGCGCTACTTCCCGAAGACGGTGATGGAGGCGGACCCGCTCTATGAAGTTTCGGCGCGCCCATTCGTGTTCTATCGCGCCAAAGGCTGCGACAAATGCGGCAATACGGGCTTCGCAGGACGTCGCGGCATCTACGAGCTTCTCTTGATGGACGACGCCGTCGGGCCGCTCGTGCTCCGCAACGCAGACGCGCGAACGATGAAACGCATGGCAATGGATCAAGGCATGGACAGCTTGCGTGACGACGGCGCACGCAAAGTGATCGCCGGCATGACGACGGTCGAAGAGGTCATTGCGGCAACGCAAGAAGACATCGCGCTGTCGACCGAGGCCGCTCCCGCTTCTTTGAGGAGCGCGTAACACCGTGGCTGTTTTCGTCTATCGCGGCATCATCATCGGCTCGGGCAAGTCCGTCCAGGCCGTCCGCGATGCGGACAACGTCCGCGCGCTCCGTGCCGTCCTCCGCAAAGAGGGCGTCATGCTCACGAGCGCAGAGGAAGACACGCGCGGCACGAGCACGGGCAACAAGCGTGGTGGCCTTCTCGCGTTTTGGAAAAACCGCATCAGCGGACAAGATGTCGCGATGGTCACTCGCCAGCTCGCGACGCTCGTCGGCGCAGGCATCCCTCTCGTCAAAGCCGTCACCGTTCTCGCCGAGAAAAGCAGCAAGCTCGAGCTGCAGCGCGTGCTCACGCAGATCCGCGACCAGTTGAACGAAGGTACGTCGCTCGCGAAGTCGATGGAGGCACACACGAAGGTGTTTCCGCCGCTCTACTTCAGCATGGTCGCCGCCGGTGAAGCTTCGGGTACGCTCGAAGAGGTTCTCGAACGTCTCGCCGACTTCATGGAGAACCAAGCCCGACTCAAGGGCAAAGTCACGGGCGCGCTCGCTTACCCGATCCTCATGACGATGATCGGCGCGCTCATCATTTCGTTGATGATGACGGCCGTCGTTCCGAAGGTGAAGGGCATCTTCGAGAGCCTCGATCGCGCGCTGCCTTGGTACACGGAGACGCTGCTCGTCATCTCGTCGGTGCTCTCGTCCGCGGCATTCGGCGGGACGATCATCGGGATGATTCTGACCGTCTTCGCACGTCGCGCGTTCGCCGCAGCAGCCGGACCGACGGAGAAGAAGGGAGCGATGAACCTCGCGCCCAAGAGAAAGCCCATGAGCGGGGCGGCCGTCGGCGCGATCGTCGTCTCGATCATCACCGTGCTCCTTTTCTTCTACGTAGAATCACCCCTCTGGTTCGGTGGCGGCATCCTCGGAGGCATCGCGCTTGGGTTCGCGCTCGCACGCTTTCTCGCCTTCTTGGGGACCGACAAAGGCAGGCTTTGGCGCGATACACGCATGCTCGGAATGCCGATCTTCGGCGAGCTCTTTCGGATGCTCGCCGTCGCGCGTTTTGCGCGCACGCTTGGCACGCTCCTCAAAGCCGGCGTTCCCATTCTCAAAGCGATGGACATCGTCGTTGCCGTCATCGGCAATGCGCGCCTCGCGAGCATCGTTCAAGAAGCGCAGGTTGCCGTTCGTGAAGGCTCGTCGCTCGGCGTTCCCCTGAAGAAAAGCAACGCATTCGACCCGACGGTCGTCCTCATGATCGAAGTCGGCGAAGAGAGCGGTGAGCTCGAAAAGATGCTCGAGAACGTCGCCAAAGATTACGACAGCCAGGTCGAAATTCGCGTGCAGGCGCTCACGAGCCTTCTCGAGCCGCTGATCATCGTCTTCATGGGCGGCGCCGTCGGCTTCATCGCATTCTCGATTCTGATGCCGCTCATTCAAATGAACGAATTCGTCCAGTGAGCATGCGAGATCAAGATGGCGAGTCGAATCTTCTTACCCTGGGAAAACGAGCGCGGTGAGCGCGGCGTCTCCGTTCCGCGCATCGTGCGAGTGCTTGCGCTCATCCTCGCGGTGGTCGCGGTGGTCGCGCTCTTTCGGCGCGAAGAAGAGAAGGCGGGGATCCGTGCGACGCGCGCGTCGATCACGACGCTCTGGTCGGCCACGCGCTCTTACCGCGCGGATCACGCGGGAGCCTGCCCGCGCGAGCTCTCGGAGCTCGTCGCCGGCGGGTACGTGCGCCGGGTCCCGTTCGATGCGTGGGGCAACGCCTTTCGCCTGGAATGCACCGAATCAGAAATCCGAGTCTTGAGCGACGGTCCCGACGGTTTGCCGTACGGGCTCGATCGCGTCGAATGATGAAACTATGAAACACGAAGGAGATCTCATGAATCAACATCTGCTTTTCCAAGGGCTCGTCGCACGTGCGGCCGCTCGTAAGAAGAACGCCACGCGCGGCGTCACGCTCATCGAAGTCCTCATCGTTCTCGCGATCATCGGCCTCATCGCCGGCGGCGTCGTCGTGTTCGCATTTCCGCAGCTCGAAAAAGCCAAGGTCGGAACGGCGAAGAACGACACGAAGGCGATGTATCAGGCGATTGAGACGTGGAAGCTCGACCACTCCGGTTGTCCGACGGTCGAGAGCCTCAAAAAGGACAAGGCGCTCTCGACGACGTCGAACACGAACGATCCGTGGGGCACGGCTTACAAGGTGCTCTGCGAAGAAGACGGCGCGAAGATCGCCGTCTACACGCTCGGCCCGGACAAGAAAGAGGGCACCGCAGACGACATCCGCGTTCCCGAAGAGAAGGAAGAATAAACCGAACGAATAGAGGATCGCCTCTCTTGGTTGAGTCGTCATGCAGTACCTCCGGAACCTTCGTCCTCTCGCGCGAGCGTACTTCCACGCGCGCGCGCGGTGGTCGAGGCACGAGCGCCGTCGCAACATGCGCGGGCTCACGCTCATCGAGCTCCTCGTGGTGCTCACGATCATCGGACTCGTCTCTGGAGGAGTGATCTACGGGATGACGGGCTCGACGGGCGCACGCCTCCGCCAGGGAAGCACGCTGCTCTCGAGCGCCATTCGCACCGGCTATACGCGTGCTAGCGCCACCTCGAAGAGCGTCCGGCTCGTGATGGACTTCGACGAGAAAGCGGTTTGGATCGAAGAAGCGGATCGCCCGATGCTCGTCCAGACGAGCGTTTCGGGCGGCGCCGAAGCACGCACGGCCCTCGAGCAAGCGGCGCAGCAAGAGAGCGATTCGATCGTGCGCGGTCCAAGGGCGCCACGTCCGAGTTTTCGTCCCGTCGAGGCGTTGAAGAAGAAGAAGCTGCCACGCGACGTCGATCTCCGCAGTGTGCAGACGACACACGACGAAGAGCCGGTCACGAGTGGTCGCGCTTATCTCTACTTTTGGCCAGGCGGTCAGACCGAGCGAGCCTCCATTCAGATCGCCATTCACGGAGCTCCTGTCGACGACTCCACGAATACGGTGCTCGTGGCTCCACTCACCGGCAAAACGAACATCAAGCCCGGCGCGTCTGCCCTCGAAAAGATCCCCGAAGACAAAGGCGACCGCGACGAGTCGGGGTTCCAGTGAGTACGCGATTTTCGCGAGGATTCTCTTTGCTCGAGGTCATGGTGGCGATTGCCATCTTGGGACTTTCGCTTTCGGCGATTCTCGCTTCGCAGGGCGATTCGGCGCAGTGGAACAAGCAGTCGGCGAACTACGGCGTCGCGATCAATCTCGGGCGGTGCAAGATGTCCGAGCTCGAGGAGGATCTTCTCAAGAAGGGGTACCTCGAGAACGACGACATCATCACGGAGGTTCCTTGTTGCAATGCCAACATGGGGGCCGTCGAGATGACGGGCGTCGCCCAGTTCATCTGTGACACGAAAGTCGAGCGCGTCACGATGCCCGATCCGCCTGGTGGCTTCGGCGGAAGCGACGCGGGAACCACGAGCGCGTCGAGCTCCTCGACTCCGCTCGGATCGCTCCTCTCTCCTTCGGGTGGCGTGATGGATCTCGACGGCGGACTCGGCGCGCTGTCTTCGACGCTCGGTGGCACGGGTGACAACGCGGGCGGCGGCGCCTCGGGAATGCTCTCGTTCGTAATGGGGATGGTTTACCCGTCCTTGAAGCCGATGATGGAAGCCTCGATTCGCAGGCTCACCGTGACCGTCCGTTGGAAAGAGGGCTCGAACCCCAAGGAGTTCAGCCTCACGCAGTTCGTCACGAATCCTCAGCGCGGTGGCTTCGTCAGCGGTGCGATCGATCCGACGACGGGACAGCCGGTGGGCGCAGGGACCGCGGGAGCTACGACCACCGGGAATACGACCACCGGGAATACGACCACCGGGAATACGACGACGGGAACGAACACGACGGGGATACGCAGATGATGCGATGGCTCCGCCCGCGCTCACGTCCTTTGCACGCGCAATCCCGCGGCGTGACGCTTCTCGAGATCATGATCTCGATGGCGGTCATGGGGATGATTTCGATCATGCTCTATGGCGCGTTCACGTCTCTTTCGAATGCGAAGAAGGGCGAAGCGATCAAGATGGATCGCGCCCGCCAAGGACGAGCCGCCCTGCTTCGCATGACACGCGAATTCTCCTCGGCGTATCTCTCGGCCCATCAACCCGCGGATCGATCGCTCATCGTCCGCAACACCGCGTTCATCGCTTCGAACAGCGGCGGCTTCGCACGCGTCGACTTCACTTCGTTTGCACATCGACGAACGCAGGCCGAGGTTCCCGAATCGGACCAGGCCGAGGTCGGGTATTTCGTCATCGCTTCCCCCGATCACCCCGATCGCCATGATCTCGTTCGTCGCGAGCAAACGCCGATCGACATCGATCCGAACAAGGGCGGCATCGTCAACGTGCTCGTCGAAGACATCGAAGGCTTCGAGGTTCGCTATCTCGATCCGCAGTCGGGTCTCTGGGTGGATCTCTGGGACTCGACGAACGCGGCGACGCAGGGCGCCCGATTGCCGCTAGAAGCCCACATCACGTTGAAGCTCGGACACGTTCCGCCCGGAAACGAGAGCGTCTTCACGACGAAGGTGATGCTTCCGATCTCACAGCCACTCGCCTTCGGGAGGGTGCAATGAAGACTGCGACGAGCTCACGGGCGCACGATGCGAAGAAGCGCGCTCTCTTTCGCGCGAAGCGAAAGGCGAGCGAACGCGGGATCGCACTCATCATGGTGCTCGGTACGCTCGCGGTTCTCATCGTCATGCTTGCAGACTTCAAAGAGGAGAGCGCCGCGGACATCTCGGCGGCGGTGGCAGACCGCGACGGCGTGAAGGCCGAGTACATGGCGAAGAGCGCACTCAATCTCTCGCGACTTCTCATCGCTACCGAGCCGACGATTCGTACGGCGGTGGCTCCCATCTTCATGATGATGAAGCGCACTCCGCCGCAGCTCCCCGTGTGGGAGTTCAGCGATCGCATTCTCGGATTCTTCAACGACGAAGCCGCAGGAAAAGAAGCGGCGACGACGATGGGGATCGATCTGACGCAGGGAAAGAACCTGACGATGCCGGGAGGGAGCTTCGAGCTCACCGTCGTCGACGAGGACGCCAAAATCAACGTGAACCTCGGTGGCGCCGCCAACACGATTCAAAAGCTACGACTCGCGCGTGAGCTCTTCGGAATCATGCCCGTGAACTCTGCGATGGACCCGCTCTTCGACGCGCGCGACAAGACGGGGCAGACGCATAGCCGGGCACAGATCTGCCAGGCGCTCATAGATTGGGCGGACGACGACGACTCCGCGTTCAGCTGCGATCTCTCGAACAATGCGCCCTCGAGCTCGGGCCCCGAGGATGCCTACTATCAACTCCTCCCGAAGCCCTATCGCCGCAAGAACGCGCCCTACGACTCGCTCGACGAAGTGCGCATGGTGCGGGGGATCAGTGACACCTACTGGTCGACCTTCGCCGACCCGCAGCCGAACGACCCGAAAAAGCGCGTCTTCACGGTGTGGGGCACTGGCGCCGTGAACGTGAACACGGCGAATGCGCAGACATTGCTCGCGCTCGTCTGCGCAGGCGCTCCCACTGCCGACGTCTGTACGGACGTGACGCAAGCGGCGACCTTCTTGACCGGCGTGACGATGCTTCGCGGTCTCACGATGGGCGCGCCCATCTTCGGAAGCGCGAAGGAGTTCGTGACGGCGATGAAGGGCGACGCGAATTCACAGGCGGGCGGCATCTTCAAGATGATGGGCCTGAAGCCGATCAAATTCACTTCGGAGGCCGAATTCCAGAAGAGCGTCTCGACCGAGAGCAAAGTGTTCTCGATCTACGCGGTGGGCATCGTGAAGGGATTCAAGCGCGAGACGCGCTCTGCGCTGCACACGGTCGTCGACTTCCGAAACGCCGCCGCCCTCACTTCCGTCACTCCCACGACCGGCACGACGACTACGGGCGCCACGACGACCCCAACCACGACCACCACCCAGACCTCGACGACCGATGCGATCACTGCCGCCCTCAAGCCAGGGACGGGAGGGTCGATCCTCTACTATCATCAGGAGTGAGCGCACATGCCCGTCTACCTAGGAATCGACATACGTTCGAATGAAGTCCTCGTTGCTGCGGTAAAAACCGCCTACCGCAAGGAGATCGTCCAACGTCTCGTTTCCGTCCCGATCGATCAGGGCATCGGAGATCCCGCCGCGACGGAGAAGTATCGCCTCTCGGGTGTCGGCACGGAAGCCACGGTCCCGCGCGCCAACGTCATTCGCGCGATTCAAGAGGCTGCACGCGCTGCGCTCCTTCGCCCCGGCACGAGCGATGGTGTCGCCGTGTCGGTTTCGGGCGGCAATGCGACGACGCGCATTCTCCGCATTCCGAAGAGCGCAGAAAAGCAGCTCGACGAAGTTCTGCCCTATGAGCTCGTCGCATCGGTGCCGTTCGAGCTCGACGAGATGGTGTTCGACCACAAGCGTCTCGGCCTCTCCGACAGCGACCCCGAATGGGTGCACGTGTTCACTGGAGTGGCGCGCGCCGAGGTCGTGAAGGGCGCGATCGATCTCGTGAAGGACGCTCTCACCGTCGAGCCCGATCGCGTATCGCTCGGTGGGTCGAGCTTGCCGCTTCTTCTCGAATACGTGCTCGACGCGAAAGAGCGAGTTCTCTTCGTCGAAATCGGCGAGACCGAGACCGAGCTCGCGCTGTCCGAGAAAGGGGAGACGACGTTCCTTCGCACGCTCTCCTTCGGCACGCGCGGCCTCCCCGACACGGCTGGCAAACTCGCCCGCGAAATTCGCCTCTCGCTCGCATCGCACCGTGCGGTCGGCGGTGAGCTTCCCGAAGTTCTCTATCTCGTGGGCCCTGGCGCCAACGTCAACGGAGCCGAATCGTTCTTGAGCGCCGAGCTCGAGCTGCCTGTGCGCGCGTTCTCCGGAATGACGATCGAGTTCGACGAAGGGGCGAAGGGCCAAGACGCCGAAGTCGGGCGCTTTGCGTCGGCGCTTGCACTCGCCCTCTCGGCGGCGACGACGAACCGTAGCTTCAATCTTCGCCGTGGCGTGCTCGCATTCGAAGGCGGATTCGATTGGCTTCGCGAAAAGACCTCGATGTTCGTGGGCTTCGGAGCGGCGATCGGCATCTTCTTCTTGATCTCGCTCATCGTACAATCGATCGCGGCGTCACATGACCGCGCCGTCTACGAAAGCGCGCTCGGCAAGATCACGAAGGAAGTGCTCGGAAAAGAAGTACACGACGCGACCGAGGCGACGGACCTCCTCACCAAGCAAGTGGGATCTCCCGACGAAGATCCGCTCCCACATGCAGACGCTTTCGACGTGATGGTGAAGCTCTCGGAGCTCATCCCGAGCGGCATCAAGCACGACATCGAAGATCTCGACATCCAGAAGGGCCACGTGACCGTTCACGGAATCGTCGGCTCGATCCCCGACGCCGAGACGATCGGCAAAGCCCTCCAAAACGAGCGCTGTTTTGCGGACGTGAAGCGTGGAAAGACGACGCAACAGCCGGGGAGCGATCGTCAAAAGTACATCATCGAGTTCGACATCAAGTGCCCTGAAGATCAGAAGGGCACGACGAAGAAAAAGACGACCACGGACACGGCCGCTTCGGCGTCGGCATCGGCAGGTGTGAAATGAAACTTCCGCAATTGAAGCTCACGCGTCCCGCCTTCGTCGACAAGATGAGTCCGCGCGAGCGTCGCCTCCTGTCGATTGCGAGCTGGGCTTTCGGCGTGATCTTCCTCGTGGCCTTGCCGCTCTACATGGTGATCTCGCTCTCGTTCAAGCGCAGCGAAATCCAAGATCTGCGCGCTGCCGCCGACGCCGTCCAAGCCGCGCGCGTCCAGGTGCGAGATCGCCAGTTGAAGAAGGATGCGATTCTCGCGCGGTATCAGAATCGCGCGCCGGAGCTCGGCGGCTTCCTCGATCAGAAGGCTCGCGCGCAAAAGCTCGAGGTGAGCGAATCTTCGGATCGTCCGCCATTGCCCATCGGAACGAGCAAGCGGTACACGGAGCGTGCGACGACGATTCGTCTCAAAAAAGCCGGTCTTTTGCCGCTCACGGAGTTCTACGCCTCCATCGAGCAGGCGCCGCATCCCGTGACGATTAGCAAGCTCAGCATGCGCAAGCGCGACAAAGATTCGTACGATGTCGAAGTAACCGTGAGTGCCTTCGACCGCGCGCCGGATGCGCCAGAAAAGAAGCCGACCGCCGAGACGACCGAGCCCGGAAAGGCGACGCCATGAATCTGAACGATCAACAGAAGAAGATCGTCCGCTTCCTCTTCAGGTTCGGCGCACTTCCGCTCTTCTTTCTCTTTTGCTTCTTCGTCTTCACGCTTCTGCTCTTTCCGTACGCCAAGCTGCGGGACTACCTCGTCTACTCGTTCAATGCGCAGCAGCGCGCGACGAACGGCCAGTTCGAGCTTCACATCGACGACGTCGGACCTTGGTGGCGCCTTCCGGGTATCAAAGCCAAGGGCGTGCACCTCAAGAGTCTGCAGAGCGATCCTTCGAAGCCGCCGGTCGAGATCGACATCGAGGAAGTACGCGGGCGAGTGTCCGTTCTTCCTCTCTTGATTCTTCGAAAGAGCGTCAGCTTCCAGCTCGATGCGTTCAGCGGCCACGTCGACGGATCGGCCGTCATCTCGAGCTCCGAAAGGCACGTCACCGTCGAGCTCGATGGCGTCGAGCTCGGCGAAGTCGAGATCGTCGCCGCACAGCTCGGTCTGCCGCTCAGCGGAAAGATCAGCGGCAAGGTCGACCTCTTCCTCCCCGAAGGAAAAGCCTCGAAGGGCAACGGCACCGTGACCCTCGAGGGCACGGAGATCGCCGTTTCCGACGGCAAGACTCCCTTCGTGACTCCCGTCGGGCCGATGAAGATCCCCAAGCTCGACGTCGGGTCGCTTTCGATCGTCGGCGAAGCGAAAGACGGAAAGCTCCAGATCTCGAAGCTCGCGGCGACGGGCAAAGACATCGAGCTCTCCGGCGAAGGCACGATCCGCATGCGCGAGATGGCGGCAGAATCGCTGTGCGATATCGCGCTGCGCTTCAAGATCAACGACTCCTACCGTGGCCGCGAAGACATGACCAAGTCGCTCTTCGGTGATCCTTCGAAGACGGGCATGGCGGGGCAGGGGCTCATCGACATGGATCCGAAGATGAAAAAGGCGAAGCAGCCAGATGGCTTCTACGCGTTTCGCATCGGCAACAAGCTCGGTCGAATGAGCTTCGATGCCGCGGGTGCCGTCCCGACGACTCCGACGACGGGCGGCGGCGCGCTGACGGGTGGCGGAGCGATCATGGGGGGCGGCGGCGCAGGGCGATCCGGCGGGCTTCGTGGACGTCTCAACGCGCCAAAAGCGAGCGATGATTCGCCTTCGCCCGCGAGCGGTGAGTGAACGAGTGACCGCGAACACTCAGCACCCTTCGCTCATCGGCGTGATTCATCTTCCGCCGCTCACGGGAAGTCCGCGCGCTCCCTCCGATGCGACCACGCGCGCGATCGAGCAAGCGTTGAGCGATACGAAGCTCCTCGTCGACACGGGCTATGAGCTGGTCGTTCTCGAAAACTTTGGAGATGCGCCTTTTTTCAAGGAGATCGTGCCGGCCGTGACCGTTGCGGCGATGACGGCCGTGGCCGCGCACGTTCGCCGTGACTTCCCGAAGATCGCGATCGGCATCAACGTCCTTCGTAACGACGCCAACAGCGCGCTCTCGATCGCGAGCGTCGTCGGTGCCTCGATGATCCGCGTCAACGTGCACACGGGTGCGCGCGTGGCCGATCAAGGAATCATCGAAGGTCACGCTGCCGAAACACTTCGCCTGCGCAAAGAGCTCGGAAGCAATGTCGCGATTTGGGCCGATGTCGACGTGAAGCACTCGGCGGCGCTCGCGAAGCGGCCCATCGAGGAGGAAGCGAAGGAGACATTCGAGCGCGGTGCAGCGGACGCGCTCATCGTTACGGGGAGCGGAACGGGAGCGAAGACGGCCCACGAAGATCTCGAAGCCGTACGTCGCGCCGTCCCGATGGCTCCGCTCTATGTCGGAAGCGGAGCCGAGGCGGGAGAACACCTACGCGCGACGCTGAGCGTGGCCACCGGGATCATCGTCGGGACGGCAATCAAAGTCGACGGGAAGCCTGGTGGCGCCGTCGATCGTGCTCGCGCAGAGAAGTTCTCAGCAGCCTTTTTCGCTGCACGCCCTTCGCGCTGAGCGCCGCAAAGCGAGGAGTGCAAGCAAGGCGACCGCGTTCGTACAGCTGCCGGGCATTCTTCGGCCCACGAGCGCTACGGAGCACAACGAGCCTTCGGATCGCTTGGCCCGACTCGCCCTGCCCGTGTTGGTCGGCGCGCCGGCGTCGACCCCGGCGTCGACGGGAAGAGCTGCGGTCGAGCTCGGAGTGGCGGTGGGCCCAGGCACCGGGTGTTTTACGTCCGCCCCCGCATCCCGACGCGTCTGCGGATCGGTATGCACGAGATAGAATCCGCGCGGCAAATCGCGCTCGGAATTGACCTCGCCTTTTTGCCCTTTGCGCCGGCAGAAGTACGCGACGAACTCACCCTTCTCGCAGACGCGACCGCCCACACACGAGCGAACTTTCTCACCGCAAAAGTAGTGGAAGCCGAGCGTCTGAATTCGCACGGAATCTTCGACGTCCGGATAGCGGCGGTCGCCGTAGATGCACTGGTAGTCCTTGGGCATCACACACGTGGGCGCAGGGCAGCAGCTCTTCGCATGCGTGCCCTCGGAATCCGACGAGCTTTGCGCGTGAGTCGTGCGTGGCGAAAAGAGGGTGGCCGCCACGAATACGAAGCCGATCATCGCTGGCTTCACGAGCGCTTCTCCGTCCCGAGCTCGAGCTCTTTTCCAATGTCGGTCCGGTAGTGTTTCCCAAGAAATTGAATCGTGTGGGCCGCGGCAAGCGCGCTCTCGCGTGCAAGCGCAACGGTGTCTTCGTTGGCAACGACGACGAGTGCGCGGCCGCCGGAGGTCACGAGCGCTCCGTCTGCGACCTCGGTATTTGCATGATGCACAGAAATAGAATTCGCAACGTCGCCCATTCCAGAGATCGCGGCGCCCGTCTCGGCGGCGCTCGGATATCCGCTCGTAGCAAGGACGACTGCGAGCGAAGCCCCCGAGCTCCTCGCGCGGACGTCGCGAATGGAAGATGGGCTGCGCAAGAGCTCGAAGAGGTCGCCAGAGAGGCGCGGAACGATGACGCTCGCCTCGGGGTCTCCGAAGCGCACGTTGAATTCGAGCAGCGATGGCTCGCCGCGAGAGATCATCAACCCTGCGTACAGCACGCCACGAAAGACGATACCTTCACGCTGCAACTCGCGAAGCGTCGGCGCGATGATCTTCTCGAGGATTCGCCCCGAGAGAGGCTCGCCCATGTCGATCGGCGCGACCGCGCCCATGCCGCCGGTGTTGGGCCCGAGATCGCCGTCGCGGAGTCGCTTGTAGTCGCGGGCGATTGGAAGGGGATGCAGCGTGTCGCCATCGACGATCACGTGAAAGCTGATCTCTTCGCCGGCTAGTGTCTCTTCGACGAGCACGCACTTTCCCGCGTCGCCGACGACGCGTTCGATCATGAGCGCCTGAATGGCGGCCACGGCTTCCTGCGCGCCGCTCGCGAGAATCGTGCCTTTGCCGCCGGCGAGACCATCCGCCTTGATGACGAGCGGACGTGAAGCTGCGCGCACGTATTCGACCGCCGCATTGGCGTCGTCGAACACTTCGGCGTCGGCAGTCGGGACGCCGGCGCGTTTCGCCAAGCGCTTAGTGAAGGACTTCGATGCTTCGAGCAAGGCCGCGCGTGCGCTCGGACCAAACGCGGAGATGCCGTGGAGGCTCAAATGGTCGATGATTCCCATTGCGAGAGGCGCTTCCGGGCCGACGACGACGAGATCGACGCGGTTTTCTCTCGCCCATGCGGCAATTCCGAGGGGATCCCCGGCACGGAGCGGAACATTCGTTCCGAGGGCCGCCGTTCCCGCGTTTCCGGGCGCAAAGAAGAGCTCCGCATCGGAGAAAGAAGCCCCGAGTGCGTGTTCACGCGCGCCGCCGCCCACGATGAGAACGCGACGTCGCATGGGTGAGACTTGATACGACATTCCAAGAAGGCGCGCCATCGCGTAGCCTCTTAGATCTCTTGGCCACGGATCCAAAACAGCCGCCCGTCGCCGTCCGCGTCACGCGCCCCTATTCGAGCGAAGACGAGTTCCTCCAAGCGGAGCTCGACACGATCACGCGCACGGGTGTCGTCCTTCTCGGAACGCAATCGCGCCCGAGCGGCGTCGTCTTGCGCTTCGAGCTCGCGCTCGAGTCCGGCACGCCTCTCCTTCGCGGTGAAGGCCGCGTCGTCAGCTACAAGATGGCTGCGGGCAGCGATGTCTCGGCGCTCACGTTGCGCTTCACGCGTCTCGACACCAAATCGAAATCACTCGTCGATCGCGTGGCCGGTATCCGCGAAGCGCGCGCACGCCAGGCGTTGGATGTCGCCATGGGCGAGTCTTCCATCCCCCCTCGCGAGAGTCGCGCGCCCGAACGCATCGAAGTGCCCGCTCTTTCGATTCCGCAGTTTCCGCAGAGCGATCTCTCCGGCATCGGTGATATCTCGCCCGCGTCGCTCGCGGTTCCACTTCCGCGAACAGAAGTCGTGTCGCCTCCCGCGCGTCCCTCGGATACGAGCAACCTCCGGCAACCGAACGACGCTTCGGGCGTGCTCGCGACGAACGAAGCGGGGAGTGCCGATGCCTCGAGCGAGTTCGCGGCCGTAGCATCCGACGCCGTTTCGCCGGCGCCATCTTCGGGTACCCCGATGGTGATTACGTCACGTGATGGTGCACCGCGCGATGCGGGGCGCGCGAGCGTTCTCGATCGCTTGCGCGATCGCTCGAAGCATCTCAGCGCCGATCGCGTGCGCGAGATTCAAGAAATCGGACAAGCGCTCCGCAAAGTGTGAGCCCGTGAGAGATCTAAACTCGCAGTTTAGATAACTCAAATTGATCAGAGGCCTATTTGGTCGCCGGCAAGACGATGCCCGCGACCTTCAACAGATTCGCAATGCGCTCGAACATGGGCGCAGCGAACGCACGAAGCGGAATGAAGTCGTCGATTATCGAGCCGACTTCGTCGATGAGGGCATGCGTGCGCGTGATGCCTTTCGAGGTGTCGTAAACGAAGTAGAGGTGGAGCGCGACCTCGAGCAAGAAGAGCGCTTCGAGGAGTAGCGGTTCTTCGACGGGATCGAGGTCGATGGGAGCGAGCACCAGCTTGAAGATCTCGCGGCTCCGCGCACGAAGCGGTGCCGTCTCTTTTCCGAACAGTCCAACGGGACTCTTGGGATCCGCCGTGACCGAAGCGAGCGCCTCGTAAAGATTTCGATCGCGCGCAATCGTCTCGAAGCGACGATGCATCACGGCGCGAAATCGCTCACCGACGGTGAGCTCCGTCAAGTCGGTCTCGGCGACGAACGCCTCGAGCTCGCGGAGGCGGGCATCGTAGTAGCCGATGAGGATCGATTCCTTCGCAGGGAAGTAATAGTAGGCAGCGCCGAGCGCGGTCCCTGCCTCTTCGGCGATCTGCCGCATCGTCGTGCGCTCGAAGCCATTTTTGCGAAAGAGGCGTAGTGCGACCTCGGAGAGGTGCTCGCGAGAGCGTTCGCCCTTCGTGCCCTTGTCCGCCTTCGAACCGGTTTTGCTCGCGTCCCTTTTCGCTGCGCGCGGTGGCATCGTGCGCACAGTAACAGCTCCTTCCAAGTTGCTCATCAAGCATTCACGTGCGCGAGTTCAACCGAGGGGACCTCCGACGAACGCCCGTAGACGGCGACTTCATCGGCCGCTTCCAAGAGTTGTGACGCATTGAAAAGTGAGAGGGAGATCCAGAGAACGAGCTGCCCGATCATTGCGATGAATACCAAGAGCGGGTCGGTTTCCCTCAATGCCGCTATCGAGAGATGTCCGGTGCAGAATCCGAAAGGGAATACGAAGACCTGACCGATGTTGAGCACGTTCGCGAACCTCGCGCTCACGCGTGCGGACTCCGCGGCACCCTCTTCTCGCGCGAGCAGAGCGATAGCGGATCGGACTACCTTCCAAGCCCAGATGATTCCGGGCAGCAACAGCAGCGCAGTACCGGCCCCCAAGATCTTCATCGAAAGCCCAATGAGTCCGGGAACTCCAAGCAGACATAGGTAGAAGGTGGAGAGCGCCGCGTTGCGAACGCTCGCGGGAACTTCACGAATGGCGGTCTCTCGGAGCAAAGACGAGCGATACGGATCGCTTTCGGGATGAAGTCGTTCGAGGTGAGACCGCGTCCAACGTTCGATCGCCAAGGGCTCGAGTGCTCGGTACGCCAGTGTGGGGAAGGTGACGAAGACGAAGAAGAATGTCGCGGGCCCGTAAGGCAATTCGAGACTAGTGCGGGGGAGCATCGGCAATGCGGTGAGGAGGAGGGATCCGAAAACAAGGGACGAGACGGCCACGGCAGGGCGTCGGAAGCGCAGTCTCGTGAGTCCTCGGTTCAGCATGACGGCAGCGTCGAGGTCAGCGCCGAGGACGAGAGCTCGTCAGCGAACGCGCTCCGCACGTTCAACCTGTCCTTTCCGCGCGAAAGCTCGAGACGAGATCCGCCGCTTGGCGCAGGAGTTTGGCGTTCCAAAGCGAGAGCAGCACGTAGGCGATGGCGATTCCGCAGATCTCGAGCCATCCGTTCGTCACGGCGTGCGATCCCTCTTCGGTAGCCCTTGTGATGAAGCATATGAAAAGAGCGAATCCCCAGGCGGCTAGCAGCACGTGATTGAGGATCTTCGCGAAGCGTGCGTTCTTTCGAACGGCCTCCATCGATTCGGTCTTTCGCAGAAGTACGTTGAAGCCCGAACACCCTATGCGGAGCGCGCAGATGAGTCCCGGGAGGAGCAACAGGCCGGCACCGAACATCATCAACGACAGAACGACGCCAACGCCGCCAGATACCGTCATCGTTCCGAGGAGAAGCGAAGAGAGGCCGGCGCGCCGAACGACGTTGGGAATGTCCCGTGAGACGCGCTCGTAGCCAGGAGACATCGATCGATAGTTCGCTTCGATTGGAGCAGGTCGCGACGAGTGGATGACGGTCCAGCGATCTCTCGCCGCCGGAGCGAGGATCGCATAGGCGACGAGCGGTGAAGCGAGAAGGTTTATGGCTGAGATCGCGAGAAGCGTCCTCAGCTCTCGCTCGTCCCGCGACATGAAGACCATCGCCCAAGCTCCTGAAACAATCGAGCCCGTCATGAGCGTCACGACCGCAATGCCTTCTCGCGCACCGCTCGTTTGCGCCACCGTCTCGCCTTCTTCGAACCTAGTCGCATACGTGAACATGTTCAAATAATGCGACGGCAGATGCATTGACGCAAGCAATAAAGTGAACCTGTTCAAAAATGTGCGTAAGTACTCGTCTGGGCTTGACGTGCCCGGTCACGAATCCCAGACAGCCAGAGAGCACCCCGTGCCAAGCCGGACCCTTACTCCTCCAATTTTCTCTGTGCGCCGCCCATCGCTTCGTGCGAAAAATGCGCATGGCCGAAATTGCCCCACTTACGCCGCTTCGCTTCGACACGAACCGCATCCCGCTCGATCGCGTCGTCGCACCGCCGTACGACGTCATCGACGAAGAAGGTCGTAAAGAGCTCGAAGCGCGCCATCCCGAGAATGTCGTTCGCCTGATTCTCCCGCGCGGCGAAGGCGACGCGAAGTACGAGACGGCACGCGAGACGCTGGCGGATTGGAAGAACCGCGGTGTGCTCGTCCGCGACGACGAGCCCGCGTTCTATCGCTACGACCAAACGTTCTCGCCGCCAGGCGGTGGCCCACGCGCAACGCGTCGAGGATTTCTCGCGCTCGTCCGCACACAACCATTTGCCGATCGCATCATTCTTCCGCACGAGCGCACCCTCTCGGGGCCCAAAGAAGATCGCCTGAAGCTCTTTCGCGCGACGAAGACGAATCTCAGCCCGGGGTTCATGCTCTATCGCGATCCGCGGCTCACGCTCGATGCGCCGCTCGAGAGCGGCCACGTGATCTCGGAGTTCTCGACGGAAGACGGCATTCATCATGCGCTCGCCAAGGTCACGAGCCGCGATGCGATCGAGACCGTCGTGAAGACCATCAAAGATCTCTCGCTCCTCATCGCCGACGGACATCACCGCTACGAGACCTCGCTCCGCTATTCGGGCGAGATCGACGCAGCCAACCCGGGTGCCCTTCCGCGCGCGGCGCACCACTACTTCATGGTGTTTCTCTGCAACGAAGATGATCCGAACCTGAAGGTGTTCGCGACCCATCGTCACATCCACGATTTGCCGAAGGCGCGCGAGCTCTCGTGGCTCGAGCAGGCGAGGGATCTCTTTCATGTCGAGCGTCTCGGCAAGGTGATCCCCGCAGCCGAGCTCCTAAAGAAGGTGCGAGAGAAAGGGGACGGCACGCCGGCCTTCGGATTCGTCACCAAAGACGAGTCGGTCGTTCTCACCTTGAAGAGCGATGCGCCGGTCGACGAGCATCCGGTTCTAAAGGAAGTGCACCCGACGTTGCGTCGTACCGACGTCGTGCTTCTTCACCGCGCGATCCTCGAGCATCTTCTCGGGATCACCCTCGAAGCGCAGGCTGCGAAGACGAACCTCTGGTACCCGCAAGATGGCACTCTCGCGCAGCACGATCTCGCATCGGGCAAAGGCGACGCGCTCTTCTTGCTCAACCCGACGCCCGTCACGGACGTTCGGCGCGTTGCCGAAGCGGGCGAAGTGATGCCGCAAAAGGCGACCTTCTTCTTCCCGAAGGTGCTCACGGGTCTCGCGATTCACACGCTCGAAGCCGATCGCATCGTCGCGAGCTGACGAGCCCACGGGGCCGAGCGCTCAGGTCGGCTTTCAACGAAAGTCTCGAGAATTGAAACGAGCGTCCCGGGGGATCGGCTCATCGATCGGATGAATGCAAGTTCTTGCTGCCGAACACAATGACTTGCACTCATCGCGTGAGGACGCCCCCGGGGCAGCGCCGTAAAGAATTTCCGTCAGGCAGTCGCGGTGGTGTAACTCTCGATCGGCGGGCACGTGCAGATCAAGTGACGGTCGCCTAGCGCGTTGTTGAGGCGGCCGACATACGGGAAGAACTTTCGATCGCGCGTCGAGGGCAGCGGGAACGCTGCGACATCGCGTGAGTAAGGATGCTTCCAGTCGTCGCTGGAGATCGCTTGGATCGTGTGAGGCGCATTTTTGAGCGGATTGTCGTCGCGTGACATCGTTCCGTCTTCGATCGCGCGAATCTCTTCGCGGATCGCGATCATCGCGTCGCAGAACCGATCGAGCTCGACGAGCGCTTCGCTCTCCGTCGGCTCGACCATGAGCGTGCCCGGAATCGGGAAGGACATCGTCGGCGCGTGGAAGCCGTAATCCATGAGGCGCTTGGCGATGTCGTCGACTTCGATTCCCGCCGTCTTCTTGAATCCGCGCACGTCGAGAATGCATTCATGTGCGACGCGGCCCTTTTTGCCGCGATACACGACGGGAAAATGCGGCGAGAGCCGCGTCGCGATGTAGTTCGCGTTGAGGATCGCGCACTCCGTCGCGTGCGTCAGGCCATCGCCGCCCATCATCTGGATGTATGCCCAGCTGATGAGAAGAATGCTCGCGCTGCCCCAAGGAGCCGCGGAGACGGGCCCAACGGCTTTGCCTTCGTTCTCGAAGAAGGGAAGGCGCGGAAGATAGGGCGCGAGATGCGCCGCGACGCCGATGGGGCCCATGCCCGGACCACCGCCGCCGTGCGGAATGCAGAAAGTCTTGTGGAGATTGAGATGGCACACGTCCGCGCCGATGTCGCCGGGGCGACAGAGGCCGACCTGCGCATTCATGTTGGCGCCGTCCATGTAAACCTGGCCGCCGTTCGCGTGAATTGCCTCACAGATGCGCTTCACGTCTTCTTCGAAGACGCCGTGCGTCGAAGGGTACGTGAGCATCAGCGCTCCGAGGTTCGGCGCGTGCTCTTTTGCCTTCGCTTCGAGATCGGCGACGTCGATGTTGCCGTCCTTGTCGCACGCGACGACGACGACCTTCATCCCGGCCATCACTGCGGATGCGGGATTCGTTCCGTGGGCGCTCTGCGGAATGAGGCAAATCGTGCGATGCGCGTTTCCTTGCTGCATGTGGAACTGGCGAATCACGAGAAGTCCCGCGTACTCACCTTGCGCGCCGGCATTCGGCTGCAGCGAAATCGCCGGGAAGCCCGTGATCTCGGACAGTGCGCGCTCGAGATCTTGGAAGATGCGCGCATAGCCCTTGGCCTGATCGCGCGGCGCGAAAGGGTGCAGGCGATTGAAATGGGGATTCGTGATCGGCAGCATCTCGGCCGTCGCGTTGAGCTTCATCGTGCACGATCCGAGCGGAATCATCGAATGGCAAAGCGAAAGATCGCGTGACTCGAGCTTGCGCAGGTAGCGCAGCATCTCCGTCTCGGAGTGGTGCGAGTTGAAAACAGGGTGCGTGAGATACGAGCTGGTTCGCACGAGTGAAGCGGGGATGCGCGCGTTGGCGGCCTTTGCGAGCTCCGCCGGACTCGCAATCTTTTTCTCTCCGCCGAACACCTCGAAGAGCGCCGCGAGCTCGCTCTCGCTCGTGATCTCGTCGAGGGCGACGACGAGCTTCGTGTCGCTCAGGCGCCGGAAGTTGAAGTTGCGGTCGAGACCGCGCTTCACGTGGGCGTCCAGGTCTTCGCGTTTGGCCGTGAGGGTCAACGTGTCGAAGAAGCTCTTGCCGACTTCGATTCCGAGCTTCTCGAGTCCCGAGGCGAGCGTCGTTGCGCAGGCGTGCACGCGCGAGGCGATCGCGCGGATGCCTTTTGGCCCGTGATAGACGGCGTACATGCTGGCGACGACGGCGAGCAGCGCCTGCGCCGTGCAGATGTTGCTCGTGGCGCGTTCGCGGCGAATGTGCTGCTCGCGGGTCTGTAATGCCATACGCAATGCGGGGCGTTTGTGCGCGTCTTCCGAGAGGCCGATGATGCGTCCCGGAAGCCGGCGAAGGTGCTCGTCTTTCGTCGCGAAGAATGCCGCGTGGGGGCCGCCATATCCGAGCGGAACACCGAACCGCTGCGAGCTTCCGACGGCGACATCGGCTCCGAACTCGCCCGGCGGAGTAATGAGCGCCAGCGCCAAGAGATCGGCCGCCACGATGAAAAGGGCTCCGCTCGCATGCACGCTCTCGCCGAGCGTGACGTAGGCGTCTTTCTCTGCAAGACGGCCTTCGGTGTCGGGATATTGACCGAGGAGACCGAACACGCGCTTCGCGTTCGCGCTTTTTTCGAACGCAAACACGTCGCCCACTTCGACCTCGATCTCGAGCGGCTCGGCACGCGTCTTCACGACGTCGATCGTCTGGGGATGACACGCCGAGGAAACGAAGAACACGTTCTTCTCCGCGGAGCCTTTCGCCGCGAACGCGAGATGCATCGCTTCCGCCGCGGCGGTGCCTTCATCCAGCAGTGAAGCGTTGGCGACGGGAAGCCCCGTGAGATCGGAGACGAGCGTCTGAAAATTCAACAGTGCTTCGAGACGGCCCTGCGAGATCTCCGCCTGATACGGCGTGTACTGCGTGTACCACCCGGGGTTCTCGATCACGTTTCGCAAGATCACGGGGGGCGTGATCGTGTCCGAATACCCCATACCGAGAAGGGACCGCGCGATCCGGTTCTCCTTGCCGATGGTCGAGACGAGGGCAAGCGCATCGTGCTCGGAGAGGGCAGGGGGCAGGTCGAGGCCCTTGGCGATGCGAATTGAAACGGGGACCGTTTCGGCGACGAGGTCGGCAATGCTCGAGAGGCCGAGCGTCTTCAGCATTTTCTGCTGTTCTTCCGAGTCTGGGCCGATGTGGCGACGCACGAAGACGTCGGGATGAGCGAGCGAGACGGTCATGATGACCCCTTCGTAGCGCGCTAGCTCGGGGATGTGAAGAGCGTGAAATTGGCACTTATGGCTACCGAAGGAGTGACTATGCTGTTGGCCATGAGCGATGCTCCCACGGTCCTCCTCGTAGACGACGACGAAGCCCTCACTTCGACCCTTGCCGAAGGCCTGCGCCGTCGAGGATTCGTCTGCATGGAGGCTTCTTCCGGTGAGAAAGCGCTCGAAATCTTACGTCGCGACCAAGTCGACGTCGTCGTAACGGATCTCCGGATGCCCGGAATGGATGGAAACGAATTCTGCCGGAACGCGCGCGAGGGTCATCCCGAAGTCCCCGTCGTGCTCCTCACCGCCTTCGGTGACTACGAAGCGGCCGTCGAGTCCGTTCGCGTGGGCGCGTACGATTTTCTCTCGAAGCCCGTGAAGCTCGACGTTCTCACGCTCACCGTGCGTCGAGCGGCCGAGCACCGCGCGCTTCGCGAAGAAGTGCGCGTCCTCCGCTCACGCATCGACGTTCAAGACGGAATCCTTCTCGGCGAGAGCCGTGCGATCAAGAGCGCCCTCGAGCTAATCGCCCGGATCGATGACAGCGACAGCTCGGTTCTCGTCTGCGGAGAGAGCGGAACGGGCAAAGAGCTCGTGGCTCGTGCGCTTCACCGTCGCCGCGACGAAAAAGGCGGAGCCTTCGTCGCGATCAACTGCGCAGCGATGCCCGCACCGCTTCTCGAGAGCGAGCTTTTCGGCCATGAAAAAGGCGCGTTCACCGACGCGCGCACGGCGCACGAAGGTCTCTTCGTGAAGGCCAACGGCGGGACGCTTTTTCTCGACGAGATCGCCGAGATGCCGCTCGAGATTCAAGCGAAGCTCCTGCGCGCGCTCCAAGAACGCGTCGTTCGTCCCGTCGGCGGTACCCGTGAAGTTCCGTTCTCGGCGCGAATCATCAGCGCCACTCATCGTGATCTCGAGCTCGCGATCGAAGAGCGTCGCTTTCGCGAGGACCTCTATTACCGCATCAACGTGATTCAGGTCGACCTGCCTCCGCTGCGCGCGCGCGGCAACGACGTCCTTTTGCTCGCACAGAAGTTCCTCGTCGACTTCTCGAGTCGCGCCAAGAAAGACATCGACGGCTTCACGTCCGAGGCCGCCGCGCGGCTTCTTTCTTACTCGTGGCCCGGCAACGTGCGCGAGCTCCAGAATGCAATCGAACGCGCAGTGGCGCTTGCCGATCGCTCGCTCATCACTCCGCGCGAGCTTCCGCAGAAAGTTCAAGAAGCGAAGTCCGAAGGCACCGTCCGTGACGCGACCGAGTGGGTGTCACTGGAATCCCTCGAAAAGAAGTACATTCTCGACGTCTTGAAGGCGATGGGCGGCAATCGCACGCTCGCGGCAAAGACACTCGGGCTCGACCGCACGACGCTCTGGCGAAAGCTCGAGCGTTATGAAAAGAGCAAGGCCGAAACCTGACCGCGCCCGTTCCTCCAAAGTCCGAAGACGAGATCCCGGATTCGGAGCCGCCGATCTCGGTCGCTGCCGCGCGTAAGTCCGAGAGCTATCTCTACCGCCAGCTCTATCGCTTCGTTCGTCCTTCGAATGCGATTCCGATCTCGCTCCTGCTGGTGGGGCTCGCCGGATTCGGTGACGCGATCACCTCTGCGGAGGCTGCATTCACGCTCTTTTACGTGATTCCGCTCGCGCTCGCGACGTGGTTTCGAGGCCGCGTCGCGGGTTATTCGATTGCGGCGCTCGCACTTCTGACGGCCTTTGGCATCGACTACGCGTTTCAACCGAAGCCCGTTCGCTTGTCGTTTTTCTTTTGGAACTTCGGCATCGAGTTCGCGCTCTACGCATTCATCGTCTCATTCGTCGACGCGCTCCGCGTGCGCATGCGTGAGCAAGTCGAGG
>JAHFDV010000244.1:1466-8565 GCA_023248815.1 Myxococcales bacterium | reverse complement strand
GCGCACGGGTGAAATCTTCGGCATCGAGACGGCAGTGTATGTCGGTCGGACGCGCCAAGAGATCTTCACGATGCTGGCCTCTTCAGCGGACGAATCTTCGATTCTCACCGAGCTCCAGCGGAGCGATCTTTTCATCGAGACTGCCATCGAAGTAGACGTCGTTCGACCGAAGCCGAGAAAGCTCTGCGTCACCGCGCGAAAGCTCGAGCACCTGGGGGAGCTAGTAGGCTCGGTCATCGTTTTTCGGGACATCACGCGTGAGCGGGCCGCGGACCTCGCAAAGAAGGAGCTCGAGGCGCGGATTCAAGAGCTCGCGCCCGTAGACGAGCTGACGGGCGTTGCAAATTGGAGACGTTTCCACGACGAGGTCGAGCGCGAACACGGTCGCGCGCTCCGCCACGGCCGTAGCTACGCAGTTCTTCGTGTCGACATCGACCAGATGCGCGACTTGAACGAGTCGTTCGGGCAGTCCGTCGGCGATCGTGTTCTCGAGGAGCTCGCGGACCTCATCAAGTCGTGTCAGCGCGCGTACGATACCGTCGGCCGCTACGAAGCCGACGAGTTCGTTCTCCTCCTGCCAGACGCCGGTATCGACGCGGTCATGGTGGTTGGCGAGCGCATCATTCGCGCCGCCAAAGACTACGATTTCCGTTTGGCGGGCGATCGGCCCGTCACTGTCGCGGTCGGCGGTGCGGTCTTCGATTCGAAGAGCGGAGAGAGCTGGGCCGACGTAGTCCGTCGCGCTGGCAACGGCGTCGCGTACTCGAGAACGCGCGGCGGCAACTCACTCCACGTCGAAGCTCCGACGAGCACCTGATAGCTCTTCGGCGAGTTCCCCCCGGCGAACGAACGCTCAAATCGACGAGCGCGCAATCGCGCGCGACCAAGGGCGAACGAACGTTCGCCGATGACAGAGCTACTTGCGGAGTGTCTCGGCGCCCACGCGCTCGAGGTATTCCTCGTACGTGCCCAAGTAGTCGCTGACCTTGGCGGCCTTTCGCACGTCGTCCGTGTCGTCCGGATCGCCGGACATCTGGAGCTCGACGATGCGTGTCGCGAGCGAAGAGACGAAGTGGCGATCGTGCGCCACGAAGACGACGGTCCCCTTGAAGAGATTGAGTCCGTCGATCACGCCTTCGATCGATTCGATATCGAGATGGTTCGTCGGTTCGTCGAGGACGAGCACGTTCGGCTTCATCAAGATGAGCTTCGCGAGGAGAAGGCGCGCGCACTCTCCGCCGGATAGCGCTTCGCACGGCTTGAGCGCAGCTTCACCCGAGAAAAGAAGGCGTCCCAAGATTCCGCGAATCGTCTCTTGCGGCGCGTTCGTGTCGAATTGGTAGAGCCACTCGAAGGCGCTCACACCCTTGTAATGCTGGCCGATCGCCTCATGATGATCTTGAGCAAAGAAGCCGACGCGCGCTTCGTGCCCCCAACGAATCTCGCCGGCGTCGGCCGCGAGAACTTCGGCCTTGGTATGCGCGTCGAGGTTGGGGGCTCCGCCGACGATGAGCTTCAAAAGCGTCGACTTACCGACGCCGTTTGGCCCTGTGATGGCGATGCGATCGCCGCGGTTGATGTTGAGGTGAAGGTTGTCGAAGATCTCTTTCTTACCGAAAGACTTCTTCACGTTCTCCATGCGGAGAACGTCGCGGCCGCTGGGACGCTCGAATTCGAAGCGGATGAAGGGACGAACGAGGCTCGATCGCTTGAGCTCGTTCACCTCGAGCTTCTCGATCTGCTTCACGCGCGATTGCGCCTGCGCGCTCTTCGAAGCGTGCGAGCCGAAGCGGTCGACGAAGTTCTGGAGGTCCGCGATCTTCTTTTTCGCTGCAGCGTTGTTGGCCTCGGCGCGCTGACGGTTCTCGTACTTCTGCTCGATGAAGTCCGTGTAGTTGCCCGTGTAGACCTTGATCGTCTGGTAGTCGACGTCCGCAATGTGGGTGACGACTTCGTTCAAGAAGTGACGATCGTGGGAGACGCAGGCAAGCGTGCCCTGGTAGCCGAGCAAAAAGGTCTCGAGCCAGTGGATTGAATCGAGATCGAGATGGTTCGTCGGTTCATCGAGGAGGAGCACGTCGGGGCGCCCGAAGAGCACCTGCGCGAGAAGGACGCGGATCTTGTAGCCCGAGGGCAACGTGTTCATCGGATCGCTGTGACGATGAGAGGGAATCCCGAGGCCCACGAGGAGCTCGCCCGCTTCGCTCTCGGCGACGTAGCCGTCTTCTTCCCCAATCGTGCCTTCGAGCTCGGCGAGGCGCATGCCGATCTCGTCCGTGATTTCGCCCAGCAAGAGCTTATCCTTCTCCTGCATCGCGTCCCACAGAGCTTTTTTGCCCATGAGAACGGCGTCGAGAATGCGCTCTTGGTCGTAGGCGAAGTGATTTTGCCGGAGAACGCCCAGGCGCAAGGCTCCGGGAATCGAAATGTCGCCCGTGTCGGTGTCTTCGTCACCCGCGAGCATCTTGATGAGCGTCGACTTGCCCGCGCCATTGGCCCCCGTGAGCCCATAGCGTTTTCCGGGGTCGAACTGCATGTTGACCCCCTCGAACAGAATCTTGGGGCCGAACCGTTTCGTGACGTTTTCGAGAAGAATCACGAGCGAGCGTCTAGCACCTTTTCGTCTCCGACGAAAAATCGGAAATGGTGTTACCCTCGACCTCCAATGATTTCCGCTCGTTTCGCAATGGACGTGCGAGGAGCAGGTCGACGCGCGTTCGGTCGACGAAGGCGTTCCTTGCGAGCGGGAGACACTTGGCTCCGGGGGGAAGAATGAAAGGGCCTTGGGACTACGCAAGTGGGCTCCTCGATCTTCCGACGCTCAAAAACCCGGAGGAAATGAAGGCGTCGTTTCGCCAGTCGATGGCGGCGCTTTCGCGCGCGAGCTCCGAAGACGAGTTCTCTCCGCTCGAAGGATTGAACCCTACGGCGCTCGCACGTGGCGTGAAGGTCGCACTTACGGGCGGCTTTTTCGACGATCTCGACTGGCTCGCCGCACCCGCGGCCGGCACGGCGCTCTACGCGCTCGCCGCAGCGCTTCCGAATGGCCCAGAGCAGCGCGATCTGGGAAGGCGCGTCCTTGCGCGTCTGCAATCGGCGAATGCCGAGACGTTCGTCGCGATGGCAACGCGCATCGCGCTCTCGACGGGTAAAGGGCTCTCGACGCCGGGCATTCGCTCACGCGTCGCGTTGACGTTCGAGCTACCCATCGCGCTCGGCCTCGCAGATGGCGGATTGGCGCTCGCGCTGGCGTCGAGTCGTGACCTTTCGCGCGAGTGGGTCGTCGTTCCCTCGACGGGCTCGCTCACCGCGCGTCGTCTAACCGCTCGTCTCATCGAGCGCGCGGCCCGCGAAGCTGCGAAGCGCGCGCTCCAAGGCGACGAGCACGCGATCCGCATCTTCCGCGGTGGCGCGGTGCACGACGGTTTCCGGCGCCTTCTCGAGGACCGTGAAGGTCTCGTGTGGCGGCACGTAGCCGTTGCCCGTGGTCTCGTCGCGCCTTGGGTCGAGGAGCTCGAGGACGAGATCCGGAAATCGATGTCGCCAGATCTTTCGCCCACCGAATGGCGCCGCGGCGCGACGTCGCTCGCGGCGATGGTCGCCGTCGAAAGAGACATGGCGATGCGCGTCCTCACGAGCGCGATCGAAAAGGGCGCTGTCGATCGCGATCCGGGCGTAGCAACCGCCATCGTGTGGGGCGCGACGCGCGCAGGTGAAACAGAGCCCGAGCTCGCGAGCCAGCTCCTCCTGCGCGTAGCCAACGCGGCGCCGCTCGAGACCGCTGAAGGCCTCGTCGACCTCCTCCAAGACTTCGGGCGCGCTCCCTTCGCCGACAAAGCGGTCGATGCCGTCCGCAAGAATCTGAAGAAGATCGACACCGCGAACGACGACGGAGCGGCGGCGCTCGCCTTGCTCCTCACGCGTGAGCTCGAACCCAATGGACTCTCGGGCACGCTCGCGGCCTCGTGCGAAGAAGCGCTTTCGGCCTTCGTCAATAGCGGCGCGCGTTCGGCGCATGCACTCACGACGGAAATGATCGAGCTCATCGACAGCAGCTTGAGCCAGCTCGAAGATCTGACGCCCGACCTCGTCCCCGATGCCGACGCGAAAAGTGCCGGCGTCGCGCGACGCACTTCGTTCCGTATCTTGCGAGCGCTGGACGCTGCGCTTCTCGAACGGACGCTTCTCGGCGATCTCGTGCGACTCGGTGGAGACACGAAGCAAGAAGAGCTCCTCGAGCGTTCCAAAGAGCGTCTCGCCACGTGGATGCTCGACCAAGAATCCGTCACCGAGAAAAAGAGCTCGGCGCACGTCACCGTCGCAATGCGCCGCTTGCGCACTCTCCTGCATCTCGTCGACAGCGATCTCGTCGGAGGGGAGGGCGCGCGCGCTCAAGCCGAACGTCGCTGGCTTCGCGTCGTCGGCCTTCTCCTCTCGCGCCTTTCCGACGGCACTCCGGGGGCGCTCCGTCGCATGATGTTCGCGACGCTCGCGCGATCGTTCGACGCGCTCGTGCGCGCCGAGCTCCTCACCGTCGCCGACATCGTTCTCGTGTGCGCGCACTTCTTCGAGGAGGAGTCCGAGCTTCAGACACTCGCGGAAGCGTCGATGGACCCCGAGCTCATCCACTCACTCACGAAATATGCGGCGCTCGCGGCACATAGTCGTAATTCCATTCGTCGTCCGACGGAACCCAGCACCCGTCCGTCTTTGCAGATGAAAGTCTCGATTCGCTCCATGAGCGCAGTCGACTCCATTCCGCCGATCCCGCTGAAAAAAGAGGCGACCAATCCCGATATCGCCGCTCTCGAGTCGCTCGCCAACGAGCTTTTCATGAACACGACGAGCCGCGCCGAAGCGCTGCGTACGGCGATCGTGCGCGTGGCCAATGCTCTCAAGTCGATCGAACTCGCGCGATCACTCACTGCGCTCTCCGGCGAGAACAGTCCGCTGGTCGCTCTCGAAAATGCGCTCGCAGCGATCGCGCAGATGAGCGCGGGGGCGCGCCAAAAGACGGAGGCGGCGATTTCCCCGGCGAATGGCGAATACGTGCTGCCGCTGCGCAGTCCCGTGCGCGAGGTCGAGCCGCTTTCCATGATCGTGTCGCGCCTCGTAGCGCACCCTGGCGACCGTCTTTCGCTCGAGGTGATTCATCGCTCGATGTCGGCGATTACGCTCGATGTCCCGCGATTGATTCGCCAAGCCGTCTTCCGTCTTCTCACGCGTCTCGAAGCACTGCCGCTCGTCAACGCGGCGCAGGGAGACGGACAGATCGCAGCGAGCAACGAACAGCTTCCCGCATGGGTGCCGTCACGACGAACTCTCGGCGGCTTCTACCTCTTGCGATCGCTCGGCGGCGGCGCAGCGGGCAGCGTGCTCCTCGTGTGTCGCGTCGAGGAACGTCACGATCCGGAAGCCGAGCGGTTTGCGCTGAAAGTTCCGGACTACTCCGCCACTGCTGCGCGCAGTCTCTCTGAAGACGAGTTCTTGAAGATGTTCCGCGCGGAGGCGAGCGCCCTCATCGACTTGCCGATGCATGCGAATCTCGCCCGATTCGTCACGTTCGACGCGGGAGCGCGTCCCAAGCCGATTCTCGTCATGGAGATGGTCGAAGGGGTGACGCTCGAGCACCTCATCGCTTCGCGCGCGCTCGACATGATGCGAGGAATCGAGGTCATCCTCGACATTCTGAAGGGTCTCGAAGCGATGCACGGAGTCGGCGTGGGTCATCTCGACGTGAAGCCGTCGAACGTCGTCTTGCGCAAAGGAACCGAAGGCGTGCTCGTAGACTTCGGTCTCTCCGGCCGCAACATTCGTCCCGGTTGCGCCACGGGACCGTACGGTGCACCCGAAGTGTGGGGCGCCATCGACGCCAGCGCGAGGCCCACGCCTCAAGCTGCGGATGTTTATGCCGTTGGATGTCTCATGTTCGAGGTGCTCACGGGCAAGACGCTCATCGAGGCGCAGAATGAGCTCGCGCTCGTCGCCATGCACATCGCGCACGATGGTCAACCTGCGCGTCTTCTCGCCCTCGCTGACAAGCCGGTTCTTCGGCCTCTCGTCATGCTGCTCACCTCCATGTTGCGGCGCTCGCCCGAAAAGCGTCCTTCCGTCGCCGAGGTTCGACAGAAGTTCAATGGGCTCGCTCAAGGACTCGTCTCGATCCAGTGGCCACTCGCGTGAGTCTGTCGCCGGTCTTCGGACCGCCCGCGGCGGACGGATCGGACTGCGTCGACTGTGGCCGCTGTTGTCATCATGGGCCGCGCACGGTCCATCTTCTCCAAGAAGACGACGAACGAATGGGCGTCGTGCGCCTCGAGATTTATACGGCGCTCGAGTCGAAGCCGCCCGGGTTTCGTTTCATGAAGAACACCGGAAATAGGTGCGGCGCGCTCGATGTCTCGACGCCCGAGAAGTATCCTTGTGCCGTGTACGAGTTCCGCTCCGAAGACTGTCGCATCGTCGAGCCGGGCTCTCCTTGCTGCCTCGAAGCTCGAGCGCTCGGCCATCTCGGATCGTCCGTCTTGTTCAAGAGAGCGGACGCTGAAAGGGCAGGAACATGAAGGGCGCGAGGGGGCGGGGAGCGCGTGCGTTTTGTGCGGCGGCGTTTTTGTCGATTGTGATCACGGGCTGCGGCGCGAGCGCGCACGTCGAACGCGTCGTTGCTCCAAACGAAGTGGATTCCTATCGCGTCGGCACCCTTCGCGAAGTCGCGCTCATTCGCGCGAATCGCGAAGGTCCCATCGCACCGGGTGCGAGCATCCGCAGCGGAAAGCTCGTCACGGCCGCGAATTCCCAGATCGTCAACGTCCCCATCTCCGACGCCGACGTGCTCGAAGCCGACAGTGAAGGCCGCATCACGGGTATCCGCCGTAAAAACGGAAGTAGCGTCCGCTTCGAACCGGGAACGGCCACGTCGCCCGATGGCGCCAGTTTCGTTCGCGGCATCCTCCTCGGCACGAAGACGACCGGCAACGAGCTCGTGCTCAGCTCTTCGGATCGCGTGCGCATGGCCGGCGATCTCTCGTCGGATCAGCAATTGCCCGACGGAACTCGCGTCACGACGAAGCGCTTCACGTTCGGCCTCGTCGCTGGCGTG
>JAHFDV010000244.1:636-1456 GCA_023248815.1 Myxococcales bacterium | reverse complement strand
GCGTGACGATTCTCTCGCTCGCCTACGTACCGACGTTCATCTCCGGTGCCACGTCTGGCGAGTCGAGCGATCGCGTTCTCATGGCCCCCATCGTCGGACCCTGGATCAACTTGGGAATGCGACCTGGATGCGGTGCAGAGCCGGCGAATGCAAACGAGCAGGTCGTGCGCGACTACGCCTCGTGCGAGGTGACGGAGCGCGCTGCCAAGATTCTTCTTCCCATCTCCGGCATCACACAAGGCGTCGGCGCACTTCTCTTGATTCTCGGCCTACCCGAGACGGCGACGCTCGACGAGCCGAAAGCTCGCGGCACAGGCGCGCGGGTCCGCTTCGCGCCACTCATCTCCGATCAGCCTGGAATGATGGCCGTCGGCCAGTTCTGAAAAACGTCAGGCGTTGTTGATGGCGCGATCGAGCGCTCCCGAAACGTCCCACTTCACGAGCTCGGGGTACGGACCGACGGGAGTGGGACCGACGAACACGATCGGCAAATGATCGCGATCGCAGCGAGCGGTGCGGCATACGAAGTCGAGCGTCGCTTCGTCGTTGGCGACATCGAGCTCTTTTACCGTGTAGCCGTGCGACGCAAGGAGCTCGCGTGTGCGGTCGAGCTCACGTTGGTTGCGGTCGCGCTCGAAGTAGAGAAGCACGGGCGCTTGCAACTTGGTCTTCTCGATCTTCGCAGACTGCTTACGGAGCTCGCGGAAGCGCTCGGCCGCACGGTTGCGCTTCTCCAGCTCTTCGGCCGTACCGAGCGGTTGTCCCAAGGTCACGTTGGCGCGGCGGAGGAGTTCCTTCACGGTGCGAACGGGGGCAGGGC
>JAHFDV010000244.1:0-626 GCA_023248815.1 Myxococcales bacterium | reverse complement strand
CAGGGCCAGTGTCGGCTTCGATGAGGCGGAAAAGCGAGGAACGGAGCATGGCTCGGACGATGGTCGACGCCCAAAGCTCTGTCAAGCCGAGGCCCGCGCATTGCGCGCGAGCTACCCGAATTCGAGTGGATTCTGATACCGTCCCCGCATGAAGACGAGCTACCTCGGTCAAGCCCTCCTTGTTTCGACGTTTGCCTTCGCTCTCGTTGCTTGCGACGAGAAGGCCACGACGGGCGTAGAGAAGACGCCAGAAGTGAAGCCGAGCGCAACGGCCCTCGCCACGGCCTCCGCAGCCGCGAGCTCCGACTCCGAGAAGTCCGCAGTTAAGCCCGTCGCGAAAAAACGCGAGTGCCCGACGCCGCCCGCCGTTGATTTCGGATCGACCGGTCTCGAAGCCGAGGTTCGCCGCAAGGTGATGAAAGATGCCGGAGCGTTGACGACGGACGATCTCGCGAAGGTCAAATCGATCAATCTCGTCGGTGGGACCATCGAGGAGATCGACCCGTGCGTGTTTCCGCATCTCAAGAACGTGAAAGACATCTTCCTCGGGCAGGGGAACGTGAAAGACCTAGCCCCCCTCGAGTCCCTCACGCAGCTCATCACCCTTCGCGCCGCGAGCAATCCGA
>JAHFDV010000243.1 GCA_023248815.1 Myxococcales bacterium | reverse complement strand
TTCGAGACGAGGTCGACGATGGTCGGCTCGCTCGTCCTCGGAAAAGCGGATTCACGCTCGACGTTCGAGATCGCGTTCATGCGTGACCGGAAGCTTTCGAAGAGTGGTCGTTGGAGCCCTTGTTGAAGCCGCCATTACCGTTGCCTTTGCCGTGCTTGCCGTTGCCGCCTTGGCTGCGTTGACCGCCTTGGTTCCCATTCCCGCTCGCTCCGCCTTGCGAACGAGCGCTGGAGCCGCCATTCCCGTCGGAAGACGTTGCTTGTGCCTCTTCGCGCGTTGCCGTGCTCTTCAAGAAGCGCGCGGCTGCGAAGCCGGCGACGAAGGCGCCGCCAATGAAGAGGAGCGGCTGCTGACGAGCGAACGTCTCCGTCTTCTTGACGAGGTCCGAAGCACTGGTGCTACGAAGAAAGCGCGAAACGTTCTCGAGCTGGTCTGCCGCCTTCGCGACGTAAGGAGCTGCGAGATTGTCCGAGAGGTCTTCGCTGGTCTTGCGAAGAGCCGTCGCGACATCGCCGATCTCGTCGACCGACTTTTCTGCGCGCGTCGCAAGCTCGCTCGTCGCGATCTCCTTCGCTTGACCTGCAAAGTCTTTTGCCTGGTCGGCGAGAGAGGTCACGACCTCTTTGGCCTGACTGCCGAGATTTTGGGCGCCGAGGTTCTGGCTACCGCTCGCGCTGTTGCCCTTGTCCGAATTGACCTTGTCCGAGCCGTCCTTCTTGGAGCCTTCTTGCGACGCTCCGAGGTTCGTCGACTTCTGCTCGTGACCTTTGTCTGATGTGCCGGTGTTCGTCATGTGAGTGCTCCTGGTTGATCTCGAGGCGAGACGTGCGCGACCTAATTGCGAGGTCCGTGCCAGCCGACAGAAATGCTCTAGACGCTCGAAAACGAGCTCCTCTTCGCTTCACGAACGGATTGCGACACGAAAATCGTCCCATGCGTGTTGCACGTGTTTGTCCCGCGCCTTGCGTGTCTGCCTCACAGCCTCGAAAACAATCGTGGCGCTCGATGAGACTTGGCCTTGGCTGCGGCGAGAGCACGCCGACCTTCGAGACGGCTCAGTCTTCCGCGACGGCCTTCAGGAAGTCGACGCTGATCGACCGCGCTCCGCCCTGAGCAAACGCGACGTCGACGTGCTCCTCCGCGACTGCCGTGACCGTTCCTACGCCGAAGCGGCGATGCCTCACGCGGGCTCCGACGGCGAAGGGCGGCGGCGCGTGCTCTGGCAGTGCCGGATCCGGCCGCGCGGGCTCGGGACTCACGGCGTTCTCGGCGGGACGATCGCGGCAGTTGTCGCAGTGGTTGCAGTCGCTGGTCGGTGTCTCGCCGAAGTACATGAGAAGGCAACTCACGCGACACGCCGTCGACTGCGCATAAGACATCATCTCTGAGAGCTTCTGCCGATCCGCCTCGAATCGCTTTCGGTACGAGGTCGTGAAGCGCTCCAATTCTCGCGCATCGGCGAATTCGCGAACGAGCGCGAGGCGGTCACCCTCGCGTCGGGCGACGCCCATCTTGATGAGCTCAGCGACGATGACTTTCACCTTTTTTTCTGCAAGCTGCGTCTTCTCGACGAGTCCCGCGAGCTGCCCTCGGCGACTGCCGTTGCGCATTGCTTCGTAAACGGCGAGGAGTGCCTCCTGCTTCGGGTATTTGCCTCCGAGAAAATACGAGCGCACCCGGCGGTCTTCGAGTCGATAGAGCAGCACCGCTCGTGCAGCCTTTCCGTCGCGCCCCGCCCGCCCGGCCTCCTGGTAATAGCTCTCGAGCGAGTCGGGGAACATGTAGTGCACGACGAGGCGCACGTTGGGTTTGTCGATCCCGAGCCCGAACGCCGAGGTCGCAACGATCACGCGCTTTTCGTCGTTCATGAACGCGTGCTGATTGCCGAGCCGATCGGCCTTCTTCAGTCGACCGTGATAGATCGCGGCGTCGATGCCGCTTTCTTTCAAAGAAGTATGGAGGGCCTCGGCAGAAGCGATGGTCGCCGTGTAGACGATCGCCGGGTCGTCGTTCGACTTCAAAAGCTCGACGAGCGCGAAGAGCTTCTTGTCTTCACTGGGCGTCGGTTTCACCTCGAAAAATAGATTCGTCCGCTCGGCGTCGGTTCGGACGATCTCCGGGTCCTTCATGCCCAGCTGGTCCACCACATCCTTGAGAAGCTCGTAGGTGGCCGTCGCGGTCAACGCGAGGATGGGTGGACGACCGAGTCCTTGGATTGCCTCGCGCAAAGATAGATACGCAGGTCGAAAATCATGTCCCCATTGTGAAACGCAATGCGCCTCGTCGATGACGAAGAGCGAAACGCCACCCTTCCGGAGATCGGCGATCACCTCGGGTTTCTCGAGGCGCTCCGGGGTCACGTAGACGATGCGATCGCCACTTCGTACGTTGGCGATCGCTTCTCGCTCTTCTCGCGTCGTAAGTGTCGAATCGAGCCTCGCGGCGAGCACGCCTCGGTCCTCGAGCTTGTCCGTCTGATCTTGAATGAGCGCGAGCAACGGGGAAACCACGATCGTCGTCCCTTCGAGTAGTTGCGCGGGCACCTGGAAGCAAAGCGACTTACCGGCGCCGGTCGGTAAGAGTCCAACGGCGTCTCGCCCGCCTAGCACGGCCTCGATGATCTCGCGCTGCCCCGGACGGAACCGCGTGACCCCAAACTCCTTCTTGGCGATTCGTTGGACTGCTGCCCAAGGAGCGCTGCCCGCTCGCGTTTTCGTCCCACCCGTGCGAATGCGCGCGGCGGATCGCGAAGGAGAGGCTGAACTCGTGCGCTTTTGCGTCGGCATCCCGATGCGCTTTGCACGGCGCAGGCCAGACGGAAGCACCATCGCACCGAGTAGCCCACTCGCGGATCCGCACTAGCGGTGGGCTCTTCGGTTAATTAATTTCCAAACACAAGAACGCTCGAAGCTGCTTAAGCGTACCTCCTTCTTAAAGCGCCGCGTCTGCGTTTGACCCAGGCAACGCAGTGCGGCATAGGCCAGCGATGTCGATCACGCTGGCGACCCTCGAGCCCATCTCCAAGATCGTTTACTACGGGCCTGAGACGTTGAACCTGCGCGAAACTCTCGACGTCGCTCACGACTTCATTCTGTCGGAAGACAAGAGCGCGGTACGCGTATTGGAAGAAGACGCTGCGTCTTTCGACTTCGTGACCTCGCTCACGTTGGGCAACTACAGAGTTCGCTTTCAGCCGCACTCGATGCCGAAGAGCCGGGAGAATGAATCGCTGCGGAAGCGCGTTCTAGAAGGTCTGGACGGCGTCGTGTTCGTCGCAGACGTTCGCCCATCGAACGCAGCGAAGACGTTGCAGGCGTGGAACTCTCTCAAGTTCGAGCTCACCGCCGTTCATGGGGAGTGGAAGAAGATCCCCATCGTCATTCAGTTGCCCGCAGGCGCGAGCCCGTATGATCCCGACGCGCGCGGACTTCGAGCGCTCCTCGGAATCAATGCGCCCCTCGTCGACATGCGCGGCGGCGTCGGTCCGACGCTGAAGCGCGTCATGGATCTCACGGTTTGGAAGACGGATCCGAGCAACGCCCAAAGCTCGCGCGCACCGGGCTTTTTCTGGCGTGACGAAGCTCCGAGCCTTTCGCTCTAGTCGCCTTGAGGCGTGCTGGGTGCGAACATTTCTTGGTCTCGCGAGCTCGTGTCAGAGCTCCACGACGCCGTCGGGTCCAAGGAATGCGATGATCTTCGCGTCTGAGGTTGCGAGCTTCGCGCTTCGAAGCAAGGCATTTGCGACGATGAGGCGATCGAACGGGTCGCGCGTGAAGGCGAGGCCCTCGGCTTCCTCGAACCAAGCTGCGCCATCGGGGTGATCGACTCGAAACCGTGAGTCGCGGCGAGCTTCGGAAAGCGTTCCCGCGAGACGAACTTTGCCGAGCTCGACCAGGACCCCGACTTCCAAAAAGACCGCGGGCGAGACGACGAGCGCGGTCCGCAGTGATCCAAGACGTTTGGCGCGCGGATGCCCCGCGAGAAGCCAGATGAGCGCGTTCGTATCGAGGTGAATCACTTCGGTCGCTTGCCTGGACGCGCCTTCACCGTACGGAAGCGTCCCGCCATGTCGAACGACCAATTTCCGCTGGCGACATCTCGGTCCAAGATCTCGATGGTCTTCTTCGCTGGAGCTCTCTTGGACGACTGTGGCGCGAGCTCGAGCTTGAAGCGCACGCCCCGGCGTTCGATGAACACCGGTTGTCCCTCTTCTGCTTCCGAAAGGAGGTCAGAGAGATGCTCGCGGGCTTCCGCCGTGCCGTAGGTCTTCATGAGATGTACAGTGTACATCCTGCGGCGCGCGCGTCCAAGTCGGGGTAGACCACGAGCGCGCTCCAGATATGCTTACGCACATGATCCTTCGCTCGCTCACGGCGCTCCCCTTCCTCGCTCTCGTTGCCTGCGGATCCGACCCGCATCAGATGCAAACTCCCGCAACGTCCGAAGCCGTGTCTCAGCCTGCGCAACCGGCCCCCAGTGCGCCTCAGGCCGTCCCACCGCCCTCCGTGCCTCCGCAGGCCGTCGAAAAGACACAAGCGCACTACATCATCGACATTCCAAAGAGCGTGACGACGCCGAGCGCGACCGTTTGCTCCGACGACAAATCGTGCGATGCGCTCCTTCCGCCGAATCCGCCCGTCATCGCGCGATACTTCACGCAAGAGGCATGGGTCGTCATCGCGGTGCCTGCTGGGTACGCCATCCCGACGGTCGCGAGTGACGGAACGACGGTAACCGTCAAACTCGCGAAGCCGGGTCCAGTGAAAGATGCACACCTCACGCTTTATCGCGTCGCGAGCTCGGTCAAGAAAGCCGTCGTCGTTCCGACTCCGTGATGCGCTGATCGTACGTCGCTCTCAGAAGACGTCGTCGGTCTTCACTTCGAGCGTCGCTGCGCCCGTGTAGGCGGCGTACGAAGCTTGCACCATCACATAGAGCGATTGCCCACCGTTGATCTTGACCGACTGCTTGTTGCTGTCGATGAGGCACGCGGAGAACTTCGTGCAGCTAACATTGTAGAGGCCGGCGCATGCTCCAACGGTCGCAGCGCTCGGAGGAGCCGAGTAGACTGCAATCTGAGCACTGCCATCTCCGAAGCCGTTCGGCACGTGGGCCGTCACGTCGAGCAGCGCAACCGTGCTCGTAGTGTTTCGGACCTCGACGACGGCATACGCGACTTGAGTCGAGCCCGTGGTCGCGGGGCATGTGAACGTGTACGAGCCTCCAGCGTTTTTGTTCGTGAGGATGGGACCCGTCTTGTCGGTCGCCAAGAGGTACTTCGCCGTCGCCGATTGCGAGAGTGCGGGCACGATGATCAACGCGTCGACGCCTGCGGGAGTGGCTGGCGTTCCAGAGTCCGCGGTGGGCGTGCCTCCGTCCTTTTGCGGCGTTCCGCTGTCGGATTTGGTCGGGGCGCCGGTGTCGTCACGCTCGTTGCCTCCGTCGGGCTCTTCGCTCGGTGAGTCGGAATCTTGATCATCGTCTTCGACGCCACCGTCTTCTCGAGCGGCGATTGGGTTTGTCACACTCGATCCCGAAGAGCATGCGTAAAGCGGGAGAAGGGTCGCGAGCGCGAAGATGGCGGATGAGCCGTATTTCATGGTGCCTCGGCCTACGCAAGCCGCGCGCCAACATCCAACCCCCCAGAAATGCGCGAGTCTCGACGCCTCGTCATGCAACGTGTGTCGACAGGTTCACAGGAAAGACGTCGCGATGTGCCCATTCTTTTTCTTAATGAGCAACACGAGCTCACGCAAACGAATGAAAGTGCATTCGTCGTCTGGCAGGAGCTCGCCAAGGGGGAAGCTCACGGAATTGAAGCTCGCGCGCGTCGCTTGCGAAGTGAGCTTACTTCGCGCTCCCCCACCCGCTTCGCCAATACGGACCGATGCGGCATCCGACGGCCGTGCACCAAAGCGATTCGTTCGCGGTCCCCTTCGGCAAGGTAATCGGCGTCCACGTTTTTCCCGCGTCGAGCGTCTCGACGTATTCGCCCGGCGTTTTCTCACACAAGGCGAGGCGTCCGGCGGTCGCGAGCTTTCCATCGGGGCACTCGATCTTCGGCTCTTCTGCCGCAGCGATGTTTGCGCGCGCAACATCCCGCCAACTTCCGTCGGGCAAACGCACGCATACTTGATCGAGCTTGGGAGTTCCCTTGCAGTCGATGTTCGCGACGAGCTGCCCGCCTGACGCAGCGCTGATCTGGAGAGGCTCGGGCTCGGTCGTCAAGCGCCACTCTTCTTTCAACTTCCCGTTTTGATCGAAGGCGACGACGACCGAAGGCTTGCCCGATGCGCCGCGCGTTTTGCACGTAAATAGAGGCATCATCGTCGATGCGATGGGGGCGCATTGCTCGAGCTCGCCATCGACATCCGTCGCCACGTAGCCAATGGCGCCCGGCTTCTTTTCGATGCGCACGAGCCCGCCGAGCACCTGCGGAACGACGATCTTGTCTCGCGCGTAGAAGCGTGAGCCTTTGAGATTCGGCGTCCCCAGGTGAACGGTCTTCGGGCGATCACCTTTGCCCGCGGGGGGACACGTTGGAGCTCTTTGCCAGGGCGCGCCCGCCGCGACGCGAATGAAGCAGCTGTCTTCGCTTTTGCCCGCGGTGCCCTGCGTGAGCTCGAGGATCTGCGTCTTGCCTTCGATCGTCCAGAGCTCTGCTCGCGTGTACCCTTTTCGCGTGATGAGCACCTGAGCTTTGCCCGTGTCGCAATCGGTGGAAGAAACGACGCCTTCCGCATCTCTCGTGACCAGAATGATGCTCCGACGCGAGCCGTCCTCGCCCGCCTTTTCATCGACGGCGACCGCGCGCTCCATTTGCAAGAGCTCTCCCAGCCGCTTGAATTCGCCTTCGAAAGATTCGGCCTGCCAGAGGCCACCGTTCATCAGCGCGTAGGTCGTCTTGCCGTTCTTCGCGACGCAAATTTCGCGAACGGCGTATTGCCCCGCAGGGAGACGCTTCACCTGATCGAGCGTCCCCACCTGGCGTTCGCCCTTCGAGGTCATCGCGCCGACCGCTCCGTCTGCAAGCCGATAGCGATTCTCGTTCTCCGCGAAGTCCTTGAACGTTCCTGGTAGGCCGTAGTCGCGCGCGCTCACCAACGTCCCTTCGTCGGTGGGCTTCGGCTCGTGCGCCGTCGTTGCGTGAACCGCGAGCTCGGGAGATCCAATGAGCAGAAGAGACGCGGGAGTCAAAGGGCCTTCACTGAGTGGTCCGGTCTTGGCGGGGGCGTTCGTTGCGTCCGTCGTCGTGGGCGGTTTGGGCGGCGGCGTGTTGCCCGAGCATCCCGCGAAGAAGAAGGTGCCAGTGATGACGAGAGAAGCGCGCCGAAGTCGAATCCGCATACACCGAGGTTACGCAATGTGAGGGCGCGCGGTGGGACAAGAACGTGCACGCGATTGGTCGATCTGACTCGTTTCGCGCCCCGAGTCGCTGCGTGTCGGGCTGCACAAGCCGCACAAAAAAGTGTACGGGTCGACAGATTCCACGCTCTGCCGACAAACGGGAGTGACCCCCGCGCGCATGCCCAATTTTCTCAGCTCTGCCATCCCCTTGTACGACGGATCGCTCCTAGCGACCGAAGTGCGGAGCTCCGTCGCGCGGCGACTCTGGGCAGAAGGCGATCATTCGCTCGAGTCGTACGCAAGCGTTCTCGAGGAAGTCTCCCGTGAGTCGCCCGACATCCTCTTCGAAGCGGCGGTCGCAGACGAGAGCTCAGCACCGACACTTCTGCGCGCGAAAAGTGGGCACGTGGAAAGGATCTATCTCGATGGCGCGGCGAGCGCGGACGCCGAGCGCTTCGCCGAGATCGTTTCGCGCGAAGGAGACTCTTACAAAGAGTGGGAGAGACTCGAAGAGCGCGTGACGCTCACCCTTCCACTCTCGATCATCGAAGCCATTCGCACGCACCGTCTAGCAGGTCGCAGTCAGAGCACGTTGCTCACGGAGAAATGGCGCGCCCTCCTTGCGAGAAAAACGTCGCCGACCAAGGCCGATCTAGACGCATCCACGAATCGCCGCCGCGAGGAGCCGACGGATCGCGAAGTCTTCCTGCTCGATGGCGACATCGCGCGCGCGATGCGCGAGGAAGCGTTGAAGCTCGAGCGCAGCGTCGAATCGCTCATCGTTCATGCGTGGGAGAAGCCGCCCCTTCGTGAGAGGACCTGGGTCGTCTCGCCAGACATCGAGGTTTCCTCGGAGCCGTTCGACTTCCCCGACCCGGATCCGTTGCTATCGGGGGACGCGAAGGTTCGCCTTTGGCGGATCGTCCTCTTCGCGTTCGTCACCTTTCCTTTGATTCTTTTCTTGAAGGTCAAGAACGAGCCGAAGCAGCTCCCGCCGCCTCCAGAGCTGCTGGAGCCGCAAGGGGCGACCGCGGTCGCGCCGCAAACTCAGCCGAGACGGTTTGTCGGTGCCGAGTGGCTCTCTCCAGGGACGAGCTACGTATACGATCACGACGCCGCCTTCACCAACGATGCGAATGCGCGTCGCGTGAGCACGCTCACGATCGACGTTTCCGAAGACGGACGCGTGCGCTTCGTGGATCGGCGCAATCACGGTTTGCCACTCGAAATTCTCGGCGA
>JAHFDV010000242.1 GCA_023248815.1 Myxococcales bacterium | reverse complement strand
CGTAGAGTTGAACGTCGGCGCGCCGGAAGCGATAGATGGCCTGCTTTGGATCGCCGACGCAGAACAACTTCCCCGCCTTCGGGATCGCCCTGCGAAAATCCGTCTCGCTTGCGTCGTTCGCGGCGAGCAAAAGAAGGATCTCGGCCTGGAGCGGATCGGTGTCTTGGAATTCGTCGACGAGGAGATAGCGGAAGCGTCCTTGGAGCTCACGGCGAACGGCGGCATCGTCCCGCAAGAGATTGCGCGTGAGGAGCAAGAGGTCGAGGAAGTCGAGTTTGCCTCGCTTCTTCTTCTCTTCTTCGTAAGCATCGACGAGGGGCCAAAGCTCTTCGTGCACCTCCGCGGCGAGATCGGCGTCGACGCGTTCGAGCACCGCCTCGAGCTCGAGCTTTACCTGCTCTCTGCGCGTGCGAATCTCGTCCTTGGTGATCCCGTCCGCGAAGGCCTTTCGCCCCCAGCCTTTCCAGCGCCAATGGCTCTCGCCATTCATCTTGTGGAGATCGGATTCGAGCGCGTCGAGGTCGATTCCGCGCACGTTTTCGCGCATGCGAATCTCGGCGTCGGCGAGCGCGATCTGTTCGATCGACTTCGTGAGGTAGCACTCGCGATCGTTGACGTTCTTGAAGAGCGCCGCCAGCGATGCGATCGACTCGCGCACGCGCCCGAGCTCGCCCGTGCGGGATACCGTGGGCCGCTTCCACACATGGCGAAAGTCGCGGTGATCGATCTGCTTCTTGCCCGCTTCGAAAAGGACGGAGGATGCGCTCGCTCCGCGATCTTTCGGACGGCGCCGCAAGAGGCGTCGAATACCGACACACCTCGGATCCTCGAGCGCGCGCTCGAAAAAGCCGCGGAACGCCTCTTCGGCCATCGCATCCGATTCACCGCCGTCAGCGACCTCGAAGAGCGGGTCTACGCACGCTTCGATGGGACGCTCGCGAAGAAGATCTGCACAAAAGGCGTGGATCGTTCCGATGTGTGCGACTTCGAGCTCGGCGAGCGCGCGAAACACGTTCGCCTTTTGCGTCGCATCGCTCTCCGAGAGACGCGCGCGTTCGAGCGACGTGCGCAATCGAAGCTTCATTTCGCCCGCAGCCTTCTCGGTGAAGGTCACGGCGACGAGCTCGGAGATGCGGCACTTGCCCTCACGGACGAGTCCGACGATGCGCTCGACGAGCTCCGTGGTTTTGCCCGATCCTGCCGAGGCTTCGACAAAAAGCGTGTGATCGAAGTCGTGCCGAATTCGATCGCGCGCCGCCTGGTCGAGGAGCGCTTTTTTGGCTTCGCTCATGTCAGCTTCCTCAGCTCGTCGAGCGCCGCGGTCTCTTTCTTCGACTTCTTCTTCAAGCGTTCTTCTTCGTTTGGACCACAGATCGGTCGGTAGTCGCAGTAGCGGCAGCCGTCTTTGACCGGTGCGGCGGGGAAATTGCCCTCGGCGAGTGCGGCTCCGACGACTTTCGCGACGACATCGGCGGACTCGCGCGCCTCTTCGCTGAGCGGAACGTAGCGGTCGGTGAATCCGCCGGTGCTCGTGCAGTAGTAAAGACGCCCGCCGACGATCGAGAGCTCCGGGAAACGCTTTTCAACGACGAGCGAGTAGAGGACTGGCTGCAGCGTCTTTCCGCCGTCGATGACGCCGCCCTTCGCGGCATACACCTTGCCGGTTTTGTAGTCGGTCACGCGGAGCGCGCCATCACTCGCGCGCCGCTCGATGAGATCGATCGATCCACGCAAGCGAAGACCGCTATCGAGGACGATGGGTTCGTCGACGCTCGCAGGATCGGCATCGCGTCGCTCCTTGAGTCCGAACGAGAGCTCGAAGTAGTAGGGGCTCCACTCTTCGTCTTCCGCGCTCCGGCGAAGAACTTCGCGGAGATCGGCCGCGATGGCCGCGATCGCGTCGCTCCAGACACGTGGGATCGAGGGTGCGAGGTCATCGTGGAATTTCGCGGCGACCTCGGCGAGTACGCGGTCGAGGTGAGTTCGCGCCTCGTCGAGATTCTGCCTCGTGACGGGGAGAAGGCCTTTTTCACGGAGCGAAACGAGGAGCGAGTACTGCACCTCGTGCACGAGGGATCCGCGCTGAAGCGCATCCATGTCTTCGATCTGGGCGGGTTCGATCGTCGGCTGGAGCTTCATCAGCGAGTAAAGTGCGAAGCGATACGGGCAGGCGGCGAAGTTTTGCAGCGCCGTCGGTGAAAAGGAGCGCGCCGCGAGCTGATGCTTGAGTAGCCCCTTCTTCGCAAGCCCGGCCTTGTCGATGAGGCCATCGGAGCGTTGCCAGTTTTTCCAGAATCGCTCGTTTCGAAAGCGGAGCGCGCGCGCGAGGTGCACGTTGGCGTTCAAGAGGTAGTGCGCAGCACCGTCGCTCGACGTGCCAGCCGGTGCATTCTGCACGCGATCAATCAGCGCGAGATCGTGTTCGGCTTCGTCGATTGCATGTTGGGGATCTTCTGGAGCCGGCCAGCCCACGCGGGCGTGCGCGACGTTGCTCGCGCGTGCCTCGATACTCACGTGCGTCGGGAACTCGCCCTCCCCCGCTGCAATCGCTTCGAGGGCGTAAAAGGAAGGCGTTCGTGGGCGTGCCGTACCGAGCTCGATGCGTGGATACGAGAGGAGCACGTCTTCCTCGGCGGCACCGATCGCGAGCTCGAGCTGCATCTTCTCGAACTGCACACGCTCTTCGTTCGTCGTCATTCCGAGCGCGCGGCGCGTGTCGTCGCGCAAGATTGGATCTTCGACGACCTTCGCCGGAAAGCATTTCTCCGCGAGTCCGGGAACGAATACGGAGTGGAACGACTCACCGCGGAGCTCTTCCGTCGTCGCGATGTACACCGCACCACCGCGCACGGCACCGTCGTGTTCGCGAAGCACGGTGAGCCGGGGCTCGAGGACGATCCGCAGCTCGCGAAGCGTGACGGGTCCGACATCGGCGAGGGGCGCAAGCTCGGCGAGCAGCGACAGGACGCGCGTCGGATCGGCGAGGCACTTCGAAGCGAGAGCGGAGAGCGCAGTGCACCACTCGCCCCAGGTTCCTTCGGCGGGCAGTGCTTCGAGGATGCCGAGGAGAGGCAAGGCGAACGCTTGGAGCTTTTCGAGCTCGATTTTGCGCGCTGCGTAGCCTTCCGTGGGCTCACCTTTGCGCTCCGCTTCGTGACGGTCGAGCTCGGTCTCGTTGAGGATCCCCGCAAGCCGCCGGTGCCAGCGATCCTTTCCGCCGATCACGGCGGCATCCACGAGGAGCGACTGCCAGCCATGTGGGAGAATGGGGAGATTCGGCGAGGCGGGCGCAGCCGTCGGCTCCGTGCGCTCGACGGAATTCGGAAGGATCTCGTCGTCCGGAGGAGCCCACGCCAGCGACGCATTCGTGCGCGACGAATTCGGCGCGACTTCGTCGAGTGGCTTGGCAACGCCGAGCGAGAGAAATTCTGCGAAGCGACGCGCTGAATAGTCCTCGGCACGACACGCGAGGAGCGCAGCAAATGCTCGCCCGGTTGGATCGGGTCGAAGCGCGCCGCGTGAAAAGTAAAATGGGATCTTCGCGCGACGAAACGCTTCGAGCAGCGAGGCGCGGTATTGCTCGGGATTGCGGAGCGCGACCGCCATCGCGTCGAAGCGGACGCCGCTGATCGCGGCGCCTTGAATGCGGCGCGCGATCTCCACCGACTCGCGGCTTTCACCCGGTGCCGAGAAGAACGTCACGGGGCGAGCAGGCAACTTCGACGGTGCGCCCCCCGAGAAGAGAGACTCCGAGAGACGCGCAAGTGGTCCTTTCGCGGGCACTTCGGTCGCGGCGAGAGTTCCTCCCAACGCCCGTTCGAGGAGCGAGCGCGTATGCACGTCTCCCCGCGGAAGGATGACGATCGCGCGTTCTGCGTTCTCGATGATCTTTGCGACGACTTTTGCCGAAAGAAACGTCGTGCAGGCGATGTCGATGAACGCGACGCTCGAATGGGCCACCGGCTCCGCGTGAAGTGCGGCCTGCAAGATCCCTTCGCGGTCGACGAACGAGAATTCATCCATCAAAGCGAGCACGCGACCATAGATCTCTGCGACATCGCGATCGTGCTCGGCGAGACTCGCTTCACCGAGCTCCGCGCCACGAATCTCTTCGATCGTCCTCGCGACGGCGCGCGCAAGACCGGGTCGATCGGCGGTCGCCGTGAAGCGACCGAGTCGTGAATCTTTCGTCAGATCGAAAATCGCGCGTGCGACCAAAGCTTCGAGCGTCGCTCTTCCGATCGCGGCGCGATTGGCTTTCGCGAGTCCAGGCAGCGCGAGCTCGTGAGCGATTCGAACGAGCGTCGTTGCGTCCCATCCGAAGGTGGCCGGGTGACCACGACGAACGAACCGAAGCGTGCTCTTTGCGCCTTCGTCGGACGCGCCGACGATGCGAACGACCTCGCGTGGTGCGAGGTTCGCCGTGAACGCTCGAAGACGCTGTCTCCGCTCGAGGGCGGAGCTCGATACGACGAGTTCGAAAGGGCGCGCCATCGGAGGCGGCAGCGTAGAACGGTTTTCACGCGCGCGAACGACCGATTTGGCGCGCGAGCGAAAGCCTCGAGCCGCTACTTGCCGGGAACGCCGCCCATGAGTTGACGCAAGCCGTCGAGGACGCCGCTCACCTTTGCAAATTGCATCTTCACTTCTTCGAGCTCGGCGATGCTCTTGTCACGCTCGGCGCGGAGCTCTTCGAGCTCCTTTTCGACGACCTTGTGACTGTTCTCGGCCGACGTTCGCGCGTCTTCCGCGCTCTGCGCGCGCTTCATGAGCTGGTCGCGCTCTTCTTCGAGAACGTGAACGCGCCGTTCGACCTCCGCGCGCGCTTCTTCGGCTTCGCGAATGCGTTTGCTACGCGCTTCTTCGGCTTCTGCCTCGCCACGCTCTTTGGCCGCGAGGGTTTCTTCGGCCGCCTTTGCGCGACCTTCGAGATCTTCGGCGCGCTTTTTCACTTCTTCGAGAGCTTCGTTCGCCGCCGTTTTCGCGGCTTCGAGCGCGGCGCTGGCCGTCTTCTTCGCTTCTTCGATCGCGGCCTCGCCCGCCTTCGCGGTCTCCTCGAACTCGCGAAGGCGCTTCTTCCCATCGGCGATCTCTTTGTAGAGCTTGCCCTTGTCGATCTCGGCCGTCTCGACCGCCGATTTCAGCGAGTTTTTCTCTTCGTCGACGTTCTTCGAAGACTCTTCGAGCTCGGCCACGCGAGCTCCGAGCTTCTTCTTCTCTTCTTCGAGCGCCTTTTTTTCTTCGTCGAGCTTCTCGCGTTCGGCCGTGAGCGCGCTCAAGCGCTCTTCGAGCTCGGCGAACTTCTCGGTCGCGGCGATGCGCGATTCATAGAGCTCTTCGGCCTTCTTTTCCGCCGCGGCACGCGCTTCGGACTCTTCGGCTTTTTTCTGTTCGAGAGTGAGGAGCGAGTTGCGAATCGTTTCCGCTTCACGATCTTGGTCGGCGCGGTTGCTCGTCAGCTCGAGAACGCGTTCGTCGAGGCCACGCTTTTGATCTTCGATGTCCTTCGCGAAACGTTCCGCTTCGGCACGACCATCGAGCGCTTCTCGCGTCAGCTTTTCTGCGGCGCCTCGCGCCTCTTCGGCTTCTTCGAGCTGATTTTCGAGGAGGTGACGCAGGCGCTCGGACTCTTCGAGCTTCTTCTCGACGGCCTGGCGAAGCTCGTCGGATTCGGCCCGCGTGAACTCGAGCTGCTCGGAGGCGGACGTCGCTTCCTGCTGGGTCTTCGTGAAGTTGGACTCGGCTTGGAGCAGGCGCTCGTCGAGAGCGGTCGCCACGGACTGCACGGTCGAGAGCTGCACTTCGAGCGAAGAAACGCGCGCTTCAGCCTCGACCGCGCGCTTCTCTGCGTATTGGAGCTGTTGCTCGCGCTGAGAAACCCGCGCCAGCATCTCGCCCATGCGATCGGCATCGGCTTCGCGCTCGCGTCGCTCATGAACGAGCGCCATTTCGAGCTCGGAGAGCTGCTTGTGCAGCATCGAGAGCATTTCGTAGTGACGCACGTCGCCACTTGGAGCCCGCCGATTCGGCGGTTCCGACACTCGCTTTTGCGTTTGTGGCGTGCTGATCGGCCTTCCAGTCACCCGCCGCGACGTGTCGTCGGGCTCGGCGCGGGGGTCGATCTTGGGAGGCGCGTTTCGCTTGGAATCCTCCATGACCGCCCAGGATCGTATCGTGAAAACGCTCAGTTACCAACCAAGATTGATCCGACCTCCGCATGATCCATGTGCGGTGTCGACGCATCGACGCGCGTAATTCTCGCGCGAATCGCCCGTAGCGCCACGTGTGTTAGAGAAAGACGATGCAAGCCCCGCGCATTCGAGGAAGACTTTTGACGGCCGCGGGGCGCGCTTCGCAAAATCAATCGGTCGCCAAAGCGATGCTCGCGATTCTGCGAAGAGACTTGGGGCTCTTTCAATTGCAGCTCCTGCCGCGAAGCGCGCGGGGCGATCTTCCGATCTCGACGCTCCCGCGCGCCGCGCGTCCTCCGAGAACGGCGACGCACTTCGACGAGCCGACGCCCCCCTCACCATGGGCCGGGTCTTCAGCCGATTTCACGAGCGCCTACCTTTCGAAGAAAACGACGCCGAGCGAAATCTTGAAGCTCGTGCTCGAAGGAGCATCGTATCTCGACCACGTCGACGTCGGTCCCCTCCTCGGGAAGCCGAGCGCGCTGGTGCATGACGACGCCAAGGCCTCTACGGAGAGATATTCGCGCGGGGCTCCGCTCGGACCTCTCGACGGTGTTCCCGTCGTCGTGAAAGAACAGATCGCGGTGCGCGGCTTGCCGACGCTTGCGGGCACGAACTACTTCCCGGACGAGGCCGCGAAAGAAGACGCGTTCACGGTCAGAATGTTGCGCGAAGCCGGCGCGCTCATCATCGGCCACACGGTGATGACCGAGCTCGGGCTCTCGCCGCTCGGGAACAATCCGTTCCGCAAGATGCCGCGCAATCCATTCGCACCAGGGTACATGGCAGGCGGTTCGTCGACCGGATCAGGGGTCGCCGTTGCCACTGGCCTCGTTCCCATCGCCGTCGGAGTCGATGGCGGCGGATCCGTTCGCATTCCTGCGGCCCACAACGGAATCTTCGGATTGAAGGCAACGTGGGGTCGGATCAGCCGCGAAGGCGACATTCTCAAGAACTCGCTCAATCACATCGGCCCGATGGCGTCGTCCGTGATCGATCTCGCGCGGGCGCTCGACGTGATGTCGGCAATGAATCCCGAAGACGAGGAGATGCGTCGACCGGAGCCGCCGGGCACGTTCGAACGCGCGACCAAGCGCAGCATCAAGGGACTCGTCATTGGCTATGATCGCAAGGCTCTCGACGACGCAACCTCCGATATGCGCTTCGCGGCCGAGCGCGCGCTCCGCTATTTCGAAGAGGGCGGCGCAAAGCTCAAAGAGCTGTCTCTTCCAATCGCGAACGTGTCGGTGCAGATCGGCGTGCTCACGCTGGGCATCGAGGCGCTTGCTGCCATTCGTTTGATCGGTGCCGAGAATCTCCCGAAGATGGGGGCGGACGTTCGCATCATCTTGTCGGCGCTCCAACACATGCCGTCATTGGACCTCGCGGATGCGCTTCTGCTACGCGCAGGTCTTCGCGAAGAGATGCAAAAAGCTTTTCAGTCGATCGACCTTCTCCTTCTTCCGACGACGCAAGGGCCACCTTCCGCTGCGTTCAAGAACGACCGCCTCTCGAGCCTTCTCGATGGTCGCGCCATTCAGGGGTCGTGCCGTTACACGTTCCTCGCGAACCTCACGGGACATCCGGCGGGAACGGCGCCCGTCGGCTACGTGCCCGAAGGCGTTCCGCTCGGCGTTCAGCTCATCGGCGACGCTTACGACGACGCAACGGTGCTCGCCGGGCTCGCTTATCTCGAGAGAATTGGCCGCACCGAGGTTCGTCGGCCCGATCAGCACGTCCGCGTATTGAAATAGACCGTCGTTCTGGTTTTATCCGCTCCGTCCCTTCTGTGGACCCTCGGCGTTTCCGTTGTCACAAATGGAGGCCTCGAGCACACGTAGCTTCGGAAACGGATAAAAATGACACGTCGACCTTTTGCGTCCATCGCGGCGCTCGCACTCTTTCTTGCCGCCTGTCCTCCGAGAAACGATGTCGCGCCGCCGCCCGCGTCGCCAAAAGCGCCCGTACGCACCGAAGAGATCATCACGACCTTCCGGGAGTCTACGAACGGCCTCGCCTTCCGCCTCTCGAACGCCGAGGCCGAGCCGCCGCCGCGTGCCGCTGTCGCGCAGACCGAGAACCTCTCCGAGGACGATGCGAAAAAGCTTTTGGCGCGTGTGCCTGCGCTTCCCGAAGATCCAGATGACGTGAAGGACTTCGCGCTGCGCGAAAAATCGCTACCGCCCCCGCGCCCTGGAAACACGATCGTCGACAAGTTTCCGCCTGCACCCGCAGGTGTTGCGATTCCCGCCGCGACGAATGCGCCGCTCGAGGTCGTACGAAAGATGCCCGAAGGCGACGTGAATCTCGCGCCTCATCTCTCGATCACGTTCAACCAGCCGATGGTCCCGGTGACGTCGCAGATGGAGCTCGCGAAGATTCGTCCTCCCGTGAA
>JAHFDV010000655.1 GCA_023248815.1 Myxococcales bacterium | reverse complement strand
CGGGCAGGGATTGTCTCCACCCGGGTTCGACGTACTGGCCCCAATCACGTTGGGAGCCTGTTACATCCGCCTCACGCCAAACGATGGGGCGTGACTACGAACGGTGCGCCAGCAAGAGATCGCGATGTGGGCCGTAGAAGACGTTGCTTCAACGAACCGCTTCGCCGCCGGCGGCCACAGCCTACAGGCTTACCTCTACGAGATTAGAGCCGTTGGTACTTGCCATGTTGACTACCCTCCTCCGGCGCACGCCGGCATGCGCGCGGCTGACAGAAGTAAATCCTGTCCCTTTGCAGCGCATGTTTCGTAAAGGGCTCGGCGATGGTGCCGAGCCGCGGTTCAAACGCGCGCTCGAGGTTTCCCTCGAGTGGATAAGCCCAGGACAAAAGCCCCTTCGCGTCATGTCTGAAATGTTATCACGACATTTCAGCGACTTCCAAAGAGGGGCCTCGAAGTTTTTTTCTAGCCTCGATTTGCCGCAAAAGAGGCCTTTCGAGACCGAGGTATGAAAACGTGGGAGCTCAACCTGGCGCGACGTGCAGCGCTCTTCTCGCTGCTTCTCGTCGTCGGCGCGTTCGTCATCGTCGCAGTGACGGATGAAGGCGCGACGTTCGCCACGCGACTCGATCGCACGGCGGTGATCGTTCCCCTCTTGTCGGCGTTCGCCGCAGGTCTCGCATTGCGAGGATCCGCGCGCGCGCGTGGCGAGCTTCGCGCACTGCAAGCTCTCGGTGCATCGGACCTTCGCACCGCGCGCGGCGCCGCTCTCGGAAGTCTTTGGCCCGTGATTTTCGTGCTCTTTTGGGGCGCGCGGTCGAGTGCGCTCGCAGATGCCTTCTTGCCCGGATTGCCAAGTCGCACGGTCGAGCTCGAGGGTGGAGCCTTCGTCGATCGCATTCACGGCCTCTCGATCTCGACCGCGATGGGGACCATCACGAAAATCGAGGCCTCCTCGCTCGCGCCTCTCGCGCATCACTTCTATCCCTGGCTAGCGGTCTTCGTCGTGATGCTCTCGGGCTTCCTCGTTCTTCGTGCGACGACCAGCGAGACGAAGTCCTGGCGCCGAGAGTCGATTGAGGTGTCCGCTTTTTTTGCCGCTACCGTGTTCGCTTTTCACCTTGCCGGCGGGGACCGCATCGCTTTGCCTCTCGCCCTCGTTCCGGCGCTCGCTTTCGGCGGCGTCGGCCTCTATCGTTCTCTTCGCCGTGTCATCTGAACGCGTTCTTCTCGTCCACGACTCCTACTGTGTCCTCGTTCACGGAGGCGCGGGCGCAATCGACGACGCCGACATCCCCGAGCACGTTGCGGGCTGCGAAGAGGCTGCGGCTCGCGCGCTCGCGGTTCTCGCGGCGGGTGGGAGCGCACTCGACGCCGTCGAGCTCGCGGTTTCTGTGCTCGAAGACAACCCGCGCTTCAACGCGGGAACTGGCGGGAGCCTCAACGAAGACGGCGATCTCGAGCTCGACGCCTCCATCATGAGCAGTGATGGACGCGCGGGTGCCGTCGCGTGTTTGCCGCCATTTGCCCATCCGATCTCGATTGCGCGGAGAGTCCTCGAAAGCGGAGAGCACGTGCTCTTCGTGAGTGAGGGGGCGGCGCGGTTCGCGAGAGCTGAAGGTTTCGCGCCTTCCACCGGAGATGCGATGATTACCGAGCGAGCGCGCGCGAGACTCGTTCGTGCGCAAGGCGACGGTGTGAGGACGTCGCGAAGGGCACTCGAGAGCGATGGCAATCTCGATGCCGATGGAAATACAGTCGGTGCCGTAGCTTTCGACACGCACGGTGCATTCGCAGCGGCCACCAGCACGGGCGGCACGACGAACAAACGCAAAGGCCGCGTCGGTGACTCACCGATCCTCGGCGCGGGCAACTACGCAGGCACGCTCGGCGCCGCATCGGCAACGGGCGATGGCGAGGCATTCATGCGCCACCTTGCAACGAAGACCGTCCTCGACCGCATCGACCGCACTCCCCTCGACCACACCCTCGCAGAGGTTCTCGTGGAGCTCGAGACGCAGTATCGCGGCTACGGCGGGCTCATCGCCCTCGGCAAGACGGCGGGAGCCATTGCGCGGACCACGCCAACGATGCCATGGGCATTTGCGAGCGAAATCGAGCGACGGTCGGGAAGCTGACCGATTGTCTGGTCGCCCGGCCCATTGACTTGTCGGGAGGCGCGGAGTACCTCGTATTCCGCGCGATTTCGCGGGAGTAGCTCAGTTGGTAGAGTACCAGCTTCCCATGCTGGTTGTCGCGGGTTCGAATCCCGTCTCCCGCTCTAGTTTCATGTCGGCGCTAGCCAGCGTCGCCGCCAAAGTTGGCGCGTTGGCTGAATTTCTTTCCTGAGCCGCTTGCGGAGCGCTTTCGAGCGGTGTCTTCGAGTTGGTGGCCGAACGCTCGGCGCCAAGCGGAGGACTAAATGGAAGACGCAACGACATGTCTTGGCGCGGCTCACTCTCGCCCGTGCGCACGCCGACGAGGAGCGACTTCGGCAACCCCTGCCGCAAGGTATCTCGCGGCTCTGTTGCTCTCGCTGACGGCCTTCGGCTGCGTCCAGGACGAGGATACCGACTCTCCCGATGGCGCGTCGACCACCGAACAAGGTGCGACGTCGCTGAGCTCGAATGTGACGAACGCTTGGGTCTTTCGCGACCTCGCAAATGTCACGTCGCAGGATCGGTTCGTTCAAGTTCAGGTCTCGGGACTCTCCGACGACAAGAAGAAAGGCGCGGTCATTCTCCGTAAGTCTTCGGCAGACACGTTCATCGGCGTGTCGATCAGCGGCAGTCGCTTTCAGGTCGTCTCCGTGCGTCGCGGCGTTCAGAAGATCGAAGCTGATCTCGCGTTTGCCAGCGGCGGCAGCGGCATTCTTCGAGCCGAAATCGTCAACACAAAACTGACGACGTTCTT
>JAHFDV010000654.1 GCA_023248815.1 Myxococcales bacterium | reverse complement strand
AGTCGCGCAGCGGAAGTCGGCTTGGTCTCCCATGCGTCCTTCGCCGCTTCGATGACTGCAGTCGCTCGACACATCGTCGGCGCGCTCGACGATGCGGAGACGCTCTATCGAACCGCGATCGTTCGCGACGAGTCCTTGGGGAGAACGACCAATGTCGGCTTGGCACGAAGCGGACTCGCTTTGCTGCTCCTCGAGCGCAATCGCCTACGCGAAGCACTCACCGAGCTCATTCTCGCCGAACAAATCTTTCGCAATCATTCCCCGGACCCAGCGTGGGCGGCTTTGACGCCGGTACTCACCGATATCGTACGCGCCAAGCTTCAAGGGACGCCCGTGGAGCTCGCCTCACACGTCGAGGCCGCCGGCGATCTTGGTCCTCTCGTGATGCTCGCCTACGGCCTGTACGATACGAACGCAACTCCGCCTCCGCTCAGCGCGCGCGTTCGTCCTGTCGAATGGACCTTGCTCGAGCTCGTCACGGATCGCATGCGACACGCGCACGTCGATCTGGAAGTGGCGAGAGAGAGTGAACCAGATGGGAAGCTCGTCGTTCATTTGAACGGACATTGGTTTCGTCCTCCGGGCGGCAACGTGGTGTCGTGTCATCGGCGGAGTGTGCTCCCTCGCCTGCTTCGTGCCCTGGCAGAGCAACGTCGCGATCGGCCAGACATCCCACTCTCGATCGATGCCCTCCGTTCGGTGGGCTGGCCGGGTGAGCGCATGTCGGAGGAGTCGGCGCGCACGCGTTTGCGCCAAGCCATGGCCGTTTTGCGAAAGCTCGGGCTCGGCAAGCTCATCCTTTGGCGAGGTGTCGGTTATCTCATCAGCTCGGACACGCCCATCGAGGTGTGTCCGTGAGCCTGAACCTGCGATAACGACTGCAGCTGCGCACAATCGTTATCCGGCGTTATCGAGAGATTATCGGCGTTTTACTCGCGGTGTCTCGCGGTACTGTTAAAGGGTCTTCGGGGCTCTGAACCGGTGGGCACAGACGCTCGCTCTTTCGACGATCACGCTTGTCCACGGCGATCGAGGCTGTCCCGTTGTCTAGAGCTCTCTCCGACTCAATGTCACCAGACGAAAAGCGCCGCAACATCATCGCCGCAATCCTTCGCAAGAAAGGGATTCAGCGCGGAGCGGCCGACGTTCCCCTAGCGTCGCGCGAGGAACGAAAGGCCTTCGTCGACGAGCGCGAGGTGCTCGTCTTTCCGGCGTCGTTCGCGCAAGAGCTCTACTTCATCAACGAGCAGCGCGAAGCGGGCAACGCGTTCTACAACGTCGCGCTGAACTGCGCGTTGCTCGGCCACATCGATCGCACGGCGCTCGTTCACTCCTTCTCTTCATTGATCGCGCGCCACGACATTTTGCGCACGTCGTTTCGCTTCACGCGCGGCGTCCTCGAGCAGATCGTCCGGCCACCTTTTCTGCTCGACGTTCCATTCACGAATCTCGAAGGCGCATCGCCCGAGGAAGTGCCGCGTTTGCTGACCGAAGTAGAAGAACGAGTACGCGGCACTACGTTCGACCTCACGCATGGGGTGCTTTTGCGCGCGGAGCTGGTTCGAATCTCCGCGGTCGAACACCGCATCGTCATTGCTGCGCATCACACGGTGATGGATGGTTGGTCTCTTCGCATTCTGGCCGAAGAGCTCGTCGCGCTTTATCGATCGGCGATCGACAACGGCGTGCCAGTTCCGCGCGCTCCCCAAGTGCAATACGCGGACTTCGCGGTCTTCGAACGCGCGAGCGAAACGACCCACGAACGAGAGCTCGCCTATTGGAGCGAAAAGCTAAAAGGCGCCGCGACCCGGGTCGATCTTCCGCAGCTGACGGCGCGAGCGGTCAGCCCCGCGTTCGTCGGGCGAACCCATGCGCACACCATCCCGACGCGCGCTCTCGAGGAGGCCGCCGCGGTCGAGGTGGACGGGGGCGATCGCACGACGCCGTTCATGCACGCCCTGGCGGCGCTTTCGCTCGTTCTCTCACGGTGGTCTGGAGAGCAAGACTTCCTCGTCGGCACGGTTTACGCGGGACGAAAGTATGCCGCGCTCGAGCAAATGCTGGGGACGTTCGTGAACTTCTTGGCCCTCCGCTGCCGAGTGAAACCGGAAATGACCGGACGCGCGCTTCTCGCAGAGACGCGCAAGACCATGCTCGAGAGCTACGCGCACGCGTCGACTCCGTTCGAGATCATTGCCTCCGCCGTCAACTCGGGCGATCGCACGCAACCGCTCTACAACGTCGCGCTCGTTTTCCAGAACTTCACGCATTGGACCGCGGGTTCAGAGAGCGGTGACAGTCTGCGAATCGAGCCCATCGAATGGAGTCGCGGAAAAGAGACGACCCATCTCGCGGCATCCATCGACCTCCGAATCGTCGCGACGGAAAGCGCGACGGGCGTTCGCTTCTCGTGGGAGTTCGACCCCGAGCGGTTCGCCGAGTCACTCGTCGTGGAGCTCGCTCGTGAGTTCGAAGTCGCTTTCGTTTCGCTCGCCAGAAACCCCGGCGGTCGCGTCGACGACATCGTGCTCGTGGACGAGAACCAGCGTACGACGCTCGAAAGATGGAACGATACGGCGCACGCATTCGAGCCCGAGCTGGTGCACGCGAGGATTTCACGGATCGCCGCGACCTTTGCAGATCGGCCCGCGCTGACGTTCGAAGGCCGGTCGATTTCCTATGCCGAGCTCGAGACGCGCGCCAATCGTCTCGCCTGGCGTCTTCGTAGTCTCGGGATCGGCCCCGAGTCTCGTGTCGGAGTCGCCCTCGAACGCTCGCTGGAGCTTCCGATCGCGCTACTTGCCGTGCTCAAAGCGGGAGGAGCCTACGTTCCTCTCGACCCCGGCTATCCGGAGGCGCGACTCGCTCACATGATGGAGGATGCGAAGCTTTCGCTCCTTCTCACGCAGGCG
>JAHFDV010000241.1:6647-8633 GCA_023248815.1 Myxococcales bacterium | reverse complement strand
CTTCCACAAGGTTCCCGTCGTCACGCGCGGACCGTACGACTACCACCTCGCAACCGATGAGGAGCTCTCCCAGTCATGAGTGAAGCTGCGATCGATCACGGCCACGATGGTCCTGACGACCATCACGAGCACCCGAAGTTCCTCGCGCACCACTTCGACACGCCCGTACAGCAGTACGACGCGGCGAAGCTTGGAATGTGGGCGTTCCTCGCGCAGGAGCTCCTCTTCTTCAGCGGACTCTTCGTCGCCTATGGCGTCTTGCGAAGCTGGTACCCGGAGGTCTTCTCGGCTTCTTCGCATCAGCTCGATTGGAAGATGGGTACGGTCAATACGATCGTTCTGCTCTTCTCGAGCTTCACGGCCGCCATGGCCGTTCGCACTTCGCAGCTCGGTCAGAAGAAGCAGACGAGCACGTTCATGCTCCTCACGATCGTGTGCGCTTGCATCTTCTTGGTCGTGAAGTTCTTCGAGTACGAGCACAAGTTCGAGCTCGGACTTCTCCCCGGCAAATGGTTCGGCACCCCGCGCGACATGATGTCGTTCGAGCCGCTCTTGGCAACGCACGGCGGCCATGCAATTCCGCACCTCCCGCCGAAGTCGCACCTCTTCTTCTCGATCTACTTCGTCATGACCGGCGTCCACGGTATCCACGTCATCGTCGGTATCGGCGTGTTCATCTGGATCTGGCTTCGCAACGCGCGCGGTGAGTTCTCGAAGGACTTCTACACCCCGATCGATCTCGTGGCGCTCTACTGGCACCTCGTCGACCTCATCTGGATCTATCTCTTCCCGCTCCTCTACTTGATCGACTGATTGTCGATCGAGCGAGCTAGCCACCGATAAACACGAGGAAACTCATGTCTGAATCCACTCACGACGAAGCGCACGCACACGATGGCGCTCACGGCAGCGAAGCCGCTCACGGCAGCGCAGCCGCTCACGACTACGACGACGAGGGCGGGTACTACGTCCACTCGCACATCTCGTCGACGAAGTTCTACGTCGCGATCTTCGCAACGCTCATCTTCCTGACGCTCGTTACCGTCGGTATCTCGCGCATCCACCTCGGGTCGCTCAATCTCGCGGTCGCGGTCGTCATCGCGTCGATCAAGGCTTCGCTCGTCGTCCTGTTCTTCATGCACTTGAAGTACGACCGCAAATTCAACGGTCTCATCTTCATCTGCACGTTGATGTTCATCGGCGTCTTCTTCGCCTACACGGTCAACGATACGAACCATCGCGGTGAAGTCGACGAGTCGCAAGGCACGTACATCGATCGCTCGAGCGGCAAAGAAGCTCCCGGCGGCCTCACGCTACCGCCGAAGCCGATGGGATCTTCGAACACCGCCGTCGAAGGTGCGCAGAAGGTCGAAGATCACAAGGAAGAGCATCACTGAGTTTCGGGGTCGCCCCGCGAGCGTGAGATGAAGCTCGGCTCAATTTCAGGCGCGATGGTGATCTTCACCGTCGCGTTTGCTTTTTCCTGTTCGAAAAAGCCCGTCGCGGTCGAGTTGCCGGATGAAGAGGATGCCGGCGAGATGCATGCGCTCGCGCCCTCGGCCGTTCCCGTCTCTTCTCTGACGGGCGATGCGAAAGCCGCACGCGATCTCTTCACGCTGCGCTGCGTGATGTGCCACGGCTGGGAAGGTCGCGGAGATGGACCGAGCGCGCGGATGCTGGGAAGCGCGGTGAAGATGCCCAACTTCACGAACGCCGAGTTTCAAAAGACGCAGACGGACGAGACGTGGGCGACGGTGATCGTGAAGGGCGGGGAAGCGACGGGGCGGAATCGCCTGATGACGGCGAATCCAGATCTCGCGGACAAGCCCGGCGTCGTGAAGGAGCTCGTGGTGCTCTTGCGATCTTTTTCGGGTCGACGGCCGATGTGACGTCTCGCGCCCGGTTCGAAGGAGCTCTTTCGAACCTACGCCTTGGCGGGCTTTTGAATGCGCGCGAATCCGTGCATGAGCAGCCAGAGGACGCGCC
>JAHFDV010000241.1:0-6637 GCA_023248815.1 Myxococcales bacterium | reverse complement strand
CGATCGCGTCGAAGTCCGCGCTTCCAGTTCGTTCGACGAGTGCGGAGAAGGCAACGGCCCCTCCTTGGTCGAGGCGCCGCAGCTTGTTCAGCAAGGCCTCCTGATCGACTAGACCGCGCTCGATCTCGTAGTGCCACGGGAAGGCGTGTTTCTCCGAAAGGAGCGCGCGCCCTTCTTCCGTCAAAGATAGCTGCTCGTGACCGCTGACCATCGCGCTCGGATAAGACGCGAAGCGGCGATTGTACTCTTGAGCCATGAGCATTTTTCGGGGCCGCCACTTGCTCGCCATGGCCTTCGAGATCGTTCCAAGCTCTGCCCAGAGATCGCGGTACTTCGCGATGATGACGCGCCAATCGTATTCTGCACACGCACGGCGCCGCGAGGCTTCCGACATGGATCGCTTCGTCTCTTCATTGAACAAGATGGTCTCGAAGGCGAGCTCGTAGGCATCGAGATCGAGCACGATCGACTGCCCGAGGCTGAAGCCGTGGAACGACTGGACGATGTCGGTGGGGAAGAATGCGAGACGACTCAAGTCGGAATCGGATTGGGCAGACCACAAGGTCGGCACCAAGAATCCCGTTTCGCCGTTCACGACGGTGTCGCGATAGCCGTCCCAGTCGGAGACTACTTGCGGCGTGCCGCACGCCATCGCCTCGATCGGAGTGAGCCCAAACGTCTCTTGCGGGCAGTCGATGGGCGAAGTGAACACGTCCGCGGCGGCGTAGAGAACGGCGCGCCGCTCTTTCGGGAAGCCTTGGAGGAAAACGAGCGCATCGCCCAGCTCTAGGGAGCTTGCATACGCTTCGAGTGCCGGGCGGAATTCGAGTCCCTCCGTCGTCACGTCGTTCCCGGCGAGCACCAATTGCAAGTTGTCGTTCGGGTGCTTCAGGAGAAGGCGCTTGAAGACGAGCAGAAGAGGAAGGAGATCGGCCTTGTCCGTTGCGCTCCACCGACCGAACCAAAGAATGATGTTCGCCGACGGATTCAGTCCCAGTTCTTCTCGGGCAGCTCGCTTGTCGAGTGGTGCAAACAGGCTCGTATCGATGCCCAATGGGATGACGTCCAGACGTCCCCCGAACGCCAGTTTCGCGCCTGTTTGGGCCTCGATGCCCTCCGTACATACGGCGAGCGACTCGGCCGCAACTTTTCGCGCCGTTCGCGACGTGCAGATGTACGAATCGCAGGCCTCCCAGGGAACTAGAAGCATCTCCAGCGCGAAGTTGGTGCGGAGCTGGTCGGGATTCGAATAGCAATGCGAGACGTTGATGAACGGAAAAAGGCGCGTGCCGAAAGCGCTACGCGCATAGACCCCGAGCGAGGTGTCGTGCGGGTCTTGCCAGACGTCGATCGCGTGTTGATCGAGGCCGCCGAGAAATTCGAGCTCGGAGTGCAGGTCGAGCTTGGGATGCGGAAACGCCTCCGAAAACGGGCCGACGAAGAGCGGGCTCGCGAAGGCATGGACGCGGTCGAGCTGCCCGTGCTCGAGCAGTGCTGCGAACATCCCGATGACTGCGGAATCGAAGCCGTAAACCGAAGGAACGCCCGCCTGCTGCCGATAAAATGATGCGAGGCACGCGAGCGTTTTCATCGTAGATTTGTATCCCAATATCCAAGGTCATGACAATCGCGCCGAAACTCGGAACCTTGGCTTCACCGATGTGCGCGAGGCTCGCGTGATCGCCTGGGAGCTCCTCGGAGAAGCACGGACGCCCGAAGGCACGCAGATGACGCTCATGCGTCGCGGGCACGAGTACATGATCCTCGCCGACGGCAAAGATCTCATGTCCAACAACATGAAAGGCTCGGAGGAGGAGCTCGCGCGCATCGGGTTCGCGCGCGCGAAAGACATCGAAGAAGCGCGCGTGCTCGTCGGCGGACTAGGAATGGGCTTTACGCTGCGCGCAGCGCTCGACTTCATGCCGAACGACGCAACAATCGTCGTCTCGGAGCTCATGCCGATCGTCGTGGAATGGAACAAGGGACTGCTCGCCCCGTTGACCGATCATGCCGTTGCGGACAAACGCACGGAGATAGTTCAAGGAGACGTGAAGGCGCTCTTGAAGAAGAGCGTGGGTGGTTTCGACGCGATCGTTCTCGACGTCGACAACGGTCCGACGGCTTTCACGCAGGCCTCGAATTCAGGCCTCTATGACAACGCGGGGCTCGCGATGATTCGCGCGGCGTTGAAGCCGCACGGGGTCGTCGCCGTGTGGTCGGCATGGGACGATCGAAAGTTCGAGCATCGATTGCGCCATCACGGATTCGAGCCCGAGACCGTGCACGTGCGCGCGCGCCTGAAACAGGGCGGACGTCGCCACACCATCTTCGTCGGGCGGCTCCCTCTACCTTCGCCTCGGAAGAAGGCGTAACCGGACGTGATTCGGTGCTAGCCGACCGCGACGCCGAGCTGTTTGCGAAGCTTCGCGGCGCGTTCGCTCGTCAAGAAGACGAGAAGGTCATCCATGCGCCGATCGATCGCCTTTGCGTCGCGCGGTAGCGGCGGAGCATTGGGACGCGCTTGCGGTGCTTCGGGCACGTCTGCTTCGAACCCGAGCTTGAAGACCGTTTCCGCTGCGCGGAGATCGTTGCAGAGAAGAAGGCCAGCGCGCGCCGCGGTCTTTTCCACGGCGCCCGCCCAGCGCTTCAGATTTGCGCGACCGCCTTCTTCGACGAATCTCAGGAAGAAGCCGCGAAGGTGGTCGACTGCGATGGGCTCGAGAATCGGCTCGATTGCTTTCGCGACCGGCACGACGGTTCGCTTCATGTCGGCATTCATCGGTAGTCCCGGGTTCCCGATGCTGAGCGCTGCGAGATAAATCTCTTCGAGATCACGCACGGTCGGAACGAGCGCGCGGATGACGTGCTCGGCGCGGTGGAACGTGATGTGTTGACCGGCGAGGAACGCGAGCTCTGCGGTGTTTCGACCCGAGAGCGCCTTCTGCCCGATGCGCGTCGCGACGGGCATGTGCGGCACGAGGTCGAGTGCTTCGGCAAAGTCGGGATCGGCGTAGATCGGCGGCAGCGTCGTTCCGAGAATGGATGCGGCCCAGCCGATGCACCGCACGGATTGAATGGTGCTCGTCGCGATGTCTTCCTTGCGCGCGGGATCGAGCTTCGCGAGTTGCTTGTCGCGGCGCATGGCGGAGATGCGCCCGAGGAGCACTGCGGGCGCGACGACCGCGAAAATCTCGCCGATGAGCGGCTCTTCTTCGGGGGAGGCGAGAAGCTTCGACCACGCGTCGCCCGAGAGCGACATCTTCGGCTGAATGAGCACGCCTGTTGCGTGCTTCGAATGCACTGCCTTTTCTTCGGGCGTCGCGATGTTCAGATAGGTCGTCACTTGCGCGAGCAAGTACGCGCGATCGACGTTGCCTGACTTGTTGAACGAGCGGAAGAGTGCGTGCAGGCTCGCGGCGTCGCGCGGATCGTGCCGAAGGAGTCGCTCGAGCTCGACAGGGTCGTCGTCGTGAGACGCCTTGGCGGAAGGCACGGCCTCCGAGAAGTCGACGTCTACCGCCATTTGATTTTGCGCTTCTTCGAGGGCCTTTTCGAGCTCCTTGATGCGACCTTCGAGAAGCTTGATGCGGCGCTCGAGGGCGAGGGAGCCGGGATCCTTGGCGGGCTCGAGCGGCATGAGCGTGCCCGCGCGATCGGCATCGTCGTCGATCTCGCGAATCTGTACGCGATGCTTCGCTTCGTAGGCAGCCTGTAGCGCTTCTTCGAGACGAAGGAGGCGCGCGCGGTCGAGGCCGAGCTGCTCGGCCATCTTGTCGAGCTGCTTCCGTTCCTCCTGCGTAATGATGCCGTCTTCGATGACGTCGGCGAAGAGCTCTTCGTAAACCGACTCCAGGCGGCCCAGTCGCAGGTTGCCGGTAACTTCACCCGCTTCGAAAAGCGGATTGTGGGAGAAGACGGACGTTTCGCTCATGACGGCCAGTCTATCGGCGTCCGTGAGAAGGGTCACCCCGGGAAATGCTGGCCACGAGTCATGCGCGTGCGATCAAGGCGCCGCGTGTGTGCGCACGTCGGAGGCGAAGACGCGGGTCAAGTCGGTAGCGCTTGTGTTGCGAATCGCCGCGTGGCGCCGCGAGCGATCGCGCTTTCTACGAGCCGCGCACAAAGCGCCGCGATCGGAATTCCTGCGATGCCCGCTGCTTCCGGGAAGAGGCTCGTTGCCGTGAACCCGGGAAGCGTATTTACCTCGAGCACGATGAATCCATTTTCTGCGACGACGAAATCGACGCGCGAGAGATCGCGACATCCGAGAGCGGCATGGGCACGAATGGCTGCATCCTGCACGCGTTCGAATTGGTTGCCGAGCTCGGCGGGACAAACATGTTGGCTGCGGCCTTTGCCGTAACGCGCGCGAAAATCGTAGAAGGGATCGCCGTCGACCAAGACTTCCGTGGGCGGAAGGGCTCGTCGCTCTTCACCGACGAGATCGAGGACGCCGCAGGTGACCTCGCGGCCTTTCAGCATCTGCTCGACGAGCGCATCGCCGCCCGCATTCCACGCTTCGAGGAGCGCGCGCTCTACGTTCGAGGCGGTCGCACTCTCGAGCTTCGCGACGCCGACGGCCGAACCGCTCGCCGCGGGCTTCACGACGAGAGCGTTCCCGAGCTCTTCCAAGAGAGCTTTTGCCGAAGTTGCAGCATTCCCTGGCTCGACGCGTGTTCCTTTTGCGATGGGAAGGCCCGCACGCTCGAAGAACACTTTGGCGGAAGGCTTGTGCATCGCAAGAGCGCTGGCGAGGACGTTCGAGCCCACATAAGGCAGTCCGAGAAGCTCGAGCAGTCCCTGCAGGCTGCCGTCTTCGCCCACCGCACCATGCGCGATTGGAAATGCAGCGTCGTAGGGGTGCTCGTTCAAGTGCCCAGCAAGGTGCCGGTCCAACTCGAGCATCGTGGGCGCATGACCGCCCTCTCGTAGTGCCGTCTCGATTGAGCGCGCCGAGGCACGGCTCACTTCGGCTTCGGCGGACGGGCCGCCCGCGATGATCGCTATCCTTCGCGCCGAGCTCACTTCAGCGGCTCGAGCTTCGGACGCGTTGGCGCTTCCCGATCGATCGAGGGAGCGCCAACTTGCCCCTTGGGCGCCGCCAGCTCTTCGGCAGCCGAGAGATCTACGAGCTCGATGCCGATCGCTTGCGACGTCTCGTAGATGCGTTGGTCGCGGTAGAACTCGCCGAAGACGATGCGGTTGATGCCGGAGTTCGCGATGAGCCGAAAGCAAATCCAGCACGGGGAGGCGGTCACATAGATCGACGAACCTTCGATGCCGACGCCATTGCGCGCTGCCTGCGCGATGGCGTTCGACTCGGCGTGGACGGTGCGGACGCAATGCCCGTCTTCCATCATGTGTCCTACATCGTCGCAGTGCGGCAGTCCGCGGATCGAGCCGTTGTAGCCCGTCGCGAGAATGCACTTTTCTCGAACAATGACGGCCCCAACATGTTTGCGGTCACAGGTCGCGCGGGTCGCGACCTCGCGGGCGATGTTCATGAAGTACACGTCCCAGGAAGCGCGCATGAACGCGAAACTACACAAATGCGCGATCCTTCGCGATATCATTCCGACCGATGCAACGAGGTTCAGCCGTCGTCTTTCTGAGCATGGTGGCGCTCTGCTCCGCCCCTCGCGACGCACTCGCTCAAGGACGGCGCGGCTCGCGCGAGAAAACTGAAAAGGGCGACAAAGCAAAAGCGGACGACGCAAAGGCACAAGCCGGCGCGACCCCCGACAAATCGGACGCAGAGATTTCCAAAGTCGAAAAGCTCTACGCGGAGCTCGAGTACGAGCAGGCCGCTGCGCTCGGCCACGCCCTCATCGACAAAGGCGGCCTCTCGCACGAAGAGCTCGTGCGCGTCCTTCGTCTCGTGGCGCTGTCGCACGCAGGGCACGATCAAGAAGAGGGTGCGCGCGAAGCATTCGTCTCGCTACTGGGGTACGAACCGGACTACCAAGTGGATCCGAATCTCGGACCGCGCGTCACGACGCCGTTCTTTTCGGCGCGCGGCTTTTGGCGAGGCCAAGCGCAGCGCCCCGGACTCGACCTGACGGCAGATGTGAAGTCGTCGACCGGCGGCGTCATTCGCTTGAATCTCCGTGATCCCCTGCACGTCGCAAAGAGTGGAACCGTGAGCTTCCGTTGGGCGGGCGCTGGCGACTTCGAAGCGAAACCTCTCGATTCTCTCGATACGTCGAGCGTCGAGGTGAGTGCGGCGCCCCCAGGCGCTTCGCGACTCGAATACTTTGCCGTCGTGCTCGACGCCAAGCGAAACGAAGTGTTCGAAGCGGGAAGCGCCCGTGCGCCGAAAACCCAGATCTTCGAACGCAGTGCTGCGCACGCAGACGAGAAACCTGCATTCTACAAGAATCCAATCGTCATTGGTACGGCGGCCGCGGTCGTCGTCGTTGCTGCCGTCACCGTCGGCTACTTTCTACTTCGCGATCGCACGCCGACCTCGGCTTCGCTTTCGCCGACGCCTTTTTGCGCGAATGGTGCGGCGCCCGCGCCGTGTAATTAGAGGTTCGCGAGAATCGATAGGGGGCCTTCATGAAATCGCTATTTTCTTGGTCGGTTGTCGCGCTCACGGGAGCCGTGCTCGCAGGTGCCTGTGGAGGTGACGACGAGA
>JAHFDV010000240.1 GCA_023248815.1 Myxococcales bacterium | reverse complement strand
ATGCTGGGCTCATGGAGCAGGGCGCGCGAGAGGGCGAGTCGCTGCCGTTGACCGCGCGAGCAAACGCGGACGGGGCGATCGAGAATTCCCGTGAGTCCGAAGCGCTCGCTCAGCGCTTCGAAGTCGGTCGTGCGTCCGAGCAGGCGTGCCGCCAAAACGAGATTCTCGCGGCCCGTCAGATCGCCGTACAGCATCGTGTCGTGTCCTACCCAACCGATCGAGAGGCGTACCTCTTCGCGTGACAGACGTTCACCCCCGTCGCGAACCCAGCGGATCTCGCCAGCCGTCGGTCGCGTAAGTCCGCCCACCAGCCCGAGAAGGGTCGACTTGCCCGCGCCGTTCGGACCTTCGACGAGTGTGATGACGCCCGCGTCGAACGTCGTCGAGATGCCGATGAGCGCTCGATGCCCACCGAACACTTTACTTACCCCTTCGCACACGACGCGCTGCACGACGCGCACTGTTTCATAACTGCGCAATTGCGCAAACTTCGGTAACCTCTGTTACGCTCATGGATATGCCGGCCGCAGCTGCCGTACGACCGGTCGAAGCCAACGAACTCGACCAACTTCGCCGAGCCATCCAAGGGGCACTCGATGGCAAGGAGGACGTGGTCGAGCTCGCCCTCGTCGCGCTCCTCGCGCGCGGACACCTTCTCGTCGAAGACGTTCCGGGTGTCGGCAAGACGACGCTCGCTCGTGCCCTCGCGCAGGCGGTAGGTGGCGACCTCAAACGCGTGCAGTTTACAAGCGATTTGCTCCCGAGCGACGTGCTCGGTGTTTCCGTGTTCGATCAGCGCAACGCCGAGTTCGTGCTGCGACAGGGTCCCGTCTTCACGAACATTCTCCTCGCCGACGAGCTCAACCGCGCGAGCCCGCGCACACAGTCGGCACTCCTCGAGGCGATGAACGAAGGGCAGGTCTCGCTCGACGGTCAGACCCTGCCTCTCCCCGATCCCTTCTTCGTCATCGCGACGCAAAACCCTCAAGACTTTGCCGGCACGTATCCGCTACCCGAGTCCCAGCTCGACCGCTTCATCCTGCGCACGAAAATCGGCTATCCGCCGCCGCAGGTAGAGCTACGGCTTCTTCTCGAAGGAAAGACGAATACGGCGCGAGCGGTTCCGCAGATCCTCGAGCCATCGCGGCTCGTCGCGCTCCAGCGTGATGTCGCGCGCGTGTCGCTCGATCCGGCACTTGCATCCTACATCCAATCGATCGCCCAAGCGACGCGCAATACGTCGTCGCTTTCCCTCGGCGCTTCACCGCGTGGCGCTCTCGCGCTCGCCAATGCCTCGCGCGCTCGCGCGACGCTTCGTGGACGCAACTACGTCATCGCCGACGACGTGCAAGATCTCGTCGTTCCCGTTCTCGGGCATCGCGTTCGTTTGACGGTGGCGAACGACGGCTTCGCGCCGAGTCGCGAAGAGGTCGACGCTACGTTGCGCGATCTCGTCGCGCGCATTCCCGTTCCGCTCTAACCCGCGTGAAACCCCGCCATCGCCCAAGCTGGGGGCGAAGGCTTCCCGGGTTGCGCGCAGGGAACACGGCGTACGTAAATCGCACTATTTTTTGGCGCTATCCTTCCGACGAAGACCCATGGCATCCGTTCCCACCACTCCCGATTCACGAGGACCGCTTCCTCCCGGAGCCGATGCCGAACGATCGCATATGCCGGCGCCGCCTCACCTCCAGCGTCCGAACCCTCGCGAACGCACGAGTCCTCCGGATCGTGGTGATCTCCTCGAGCGACCCAAGCGCAATCCTCGGGATCGCTCGCGCGAAGTCACCGAAGCCCACTGGGCGATGCACCTCGAGATGCGTCAACGGCTCCTCCGTGATCGCCGAAGACGTTTTCGGCTGACGCGCGACGGCAAGCTGTTCGTGCTCGTCACGATCATCGTGGGATTCGCGGCCCTCAACACCGCGAACAACCTTCTCTATCTGCTCCTCGGTCTTCTTTTTTCGCTCCTCATCATCAACGCGATCATGGGGGAGATGTCGCTGCGGCAGCTGACGATCGTTCGACGCCTTCCGCATCGAGCGCAGGTCGGAAAAGCGCATCTCGTCGAGGTGGAGATCTTCAATCACAAGACGCGTGCGCCTTCCTACGCGATCGAAGTCGAAGATCTCCGCGAAGGTCACCCCGCCGACAAGCGCTGCTTCTTTCTCAAGATCAGCCCGCGATCGGCGCAAGTGGCGGCCTATCGCCGAACACCGACGCATCGTGGGCTCGACATCCACACCGGGTTTCGCGTAGCGACGCGCTTTCCATTCGGCATCTTCGAGCGCTCACGTGAAGTGCAAGCGATGGGCGAGCTCGTCCTCTACCCCGCGACGGATCCGATGGCCGCCCATGCGCTCGTTCAAGCAGAAGGTCGCGAGCACGTTCCGGGCACACGCTTTCCGGCCGGCGAAGAGTTCGTCGGCGTCCGCCCGATGCGCGTCGGAGAAGATCCGCGGGACATCCATTGGCGCAAAACCGCCAGTGCGGGCGGGCAGTCTATTCTTCGCGAACGCGGACGCGCGCCGACCGGCGAGGTCACCCTGACCCTCGATCGCGTCCCAACGGGTGACGCCTTCGAACGTCACGTACGAGAAGTCGCCTCGCGCGCGCTCGCGCACGTGAAACGCGGAGACACGGTCATCGTTCGTGCGTCTGAAAAGGCACCCGTGAGCGTGAACCGAACGACGGGGGTAGATCCCCTCTTGCGATTCCTCGCGCTCATCACGCCGGTCGGCGTCGATGCCCCACTTCGCAAGAGCTTGCCGTCCCCCGAAGTCGAAGGTACCCCCGAGGCAGAGGCGACCGAGAACGACGAGATCGAAGGCGGCGCATGAGGTTCGGCGCGATTCATCGTTTTCTACTGACGCTCCTCTCGACGTTCGGTGTCCTCGCAATGATGTGCCTCGGCGCGACGTCGCTCGCAACGAACGTGCTGCTCCTCTTGGGGCTCGTCGCGGTTTGGTTCGTCCCGGAAACGTTCTGGCACACGCGGCCTTGGCTTCGCGGCACGTTCAACATCGGCTTCCTCGTGCTCTTTTTTCTAGAGCTCGCGCGGTGGATTGCCGGCGCACACGTACTCGATTTGACGATCGAGTTCTTGGCGGTGTTTCAGGTGCTGCGCCTTCTCACGCGCCGGGGCGCCGCGCACGACATCTTGCTTCTCGGAATCGCGACGCTTCAGTTCACCGCCGGTGCAATCCTCGGCGGGGGGCTCGGCTACGCGATCTGCTTTCTCGGATTCGTCATCGTCGCTCCGGCAGCGCTCGTATTGAGTCATCTTCGCCGCGAGGTCGAAGGCAACTATCGGCAGGGTGCACGCGATCGCACGGGTCTTCCCGTCGACGTTCCGCGAATCCTCAGAAGTCGGCGCGTCGTCGGTCGCGGCTTTTTGACGGCCATGGGCCTCCTCTCCCTTCCGATTCTCGTCGCGATGGGCGCGCTGTTTCTCCTCTTTCCCCGCGTTGGGCTCTCCCTTCTCTTTCTCGGGGAACGCCCCGGAACGGGCGTCGTCGGGTTCTCGGATCACGTCGATCTCGGGCAGGTCGGTGCCCTTCGCCTCGATCCCTCACTCTCGATCCGCTTCACGCCAGAAAATCTTCCTGCCGATCCTCCTGCGCGCCTGCCCTTGCGTCTTCGCGGAACGGCTTACGATACGTACGACGGCAAAGCGTGGTCGCGCTCGCTCCAAACGCGTCATGCGCTCGAGCGCGTCGGAGATACGCTTCTTTTGCAGCGCTTTCCGTCGTCGTCCGATCGCCGCATCTTGTTCGAGGTCGAGCCGATGGAGCCCCCGATCGTGTTTCTACCTTTCGGCGCCGTTTCCCTCGAGCCCATCGTCCCCATCGGCGAGAGTGTCGCGTTCCAGCGCGGATCGGAGAGCGAAGTTCGTTACGTGAGTCCGCTCGCACGCGGTGTTCGCTACGGCGTTCTCATGCCGGCGGTTGCGGAGATTCCGACGGAGCCCCTCGCAACGGCCGACCGCAGCCGCTACCTCACGATGCCCGCGAATCTTTCGCCGCGCGTTCGCGCGCTCGCCCACGAGTGGACCGTCGGAAAGCAATCGCAGCTCGAGATCGCGCGCACGCTCGAAGAGCATCTCAAGACGAACTTCACCTACGACCTCCGGGCGCCTTCGAGTGGAATGCCGCAGCCCGTCGAACACTTTCTCTTCGAGTCGAAGCGCGGCCACTGCGAGTTCTTTTCGACCTCGCTCGCTCTCTTGCTTCGCGAAGACGGAATTCCGTCACGCACCGTCAACGGCTTCGTCGGCGGCGAGTACAATCGCTTCGGCCAGTACTACGCGGTTCGGCGCAGCAATGCGCACTCCTGGGTCGAAGCGTTCATCGACGAACCCTCGATTCCAGGATTCGGGCACTGGATGATCTTCGACCCGACGCCACCCTCGGGCGTGGCGCCCGTCGAATCGCAGAAGACCGTCGCCTACTTGCGAGATGCCTACGAGGCGATCGCCGAGCGTTGGCAGCGCAATGTCGTCCGCTACAACCTCGAGACGCAGATTCGCGCCGTTCATTGGATCGGGAAAAAGACCGCATTTCTCCGCAACGAAGACGGCGAGTCGTTGTTCGGCTTTGGCGACCGAGAGAAGTTCTTTGCGCTCGTCATCGTCGTCGCGGCGTTCGGTGCATGGGGCTTCACTCGGCGAAGAAGATTCTCGCTACGGGGCTCGAGCAAAGACGTGATGGCAACACGCCCCGAACGACTCGCAGGTCTTTCGGGAGCCCTCGAACGCACTCTTTCGGCGATCGGTCATCCGCGCCCGCCCAACGTTCCTCCGCTCCGCCACGCCGAGCTCTTGAGCCATCCGAAAAAAGACGACGTTCTCGCGCTCACGCAGATCTATCTCGAAGCGCGCTTCGGCGGTGTCGAGCTCACGGATGAAGACACGCAAGACTTCTATCGTCGCGCCAGCGAGATCCGCTCGGCGAAAGCGGCTCCCGCGAGCGAGACGACCTGAGCGTTCTCGGAACCGCGCGCGTGCTCAGTTCTGCACGCGCTGCTGGAACGTGAGGCCGCCCGCCGCGTCGCGATCGACGTAGATGAGCGTGCCGGGAGCGAACTCTCCTGCGAGCACGCGTTTGGCGAGCGCATCCTCGAGCAAGCGCTGCATCGCACGTTTCAGGGGACGCGCGCCGTAGACCGGATCCCAGCCAGCCTCGCCGATCGTCTCTTTCGCCGCGTCCGAGACCGTCACCTTCAGATCACGGCGTGCGAGACGGCCTGCAAAGCGACCAAGCTGGATGTCGACGATGCGAGCGATGTCGGCGCGCGCCAGGCGGTGGAAGACGAGCACGTCGTCGATGCGGTTGATGAACTCCGGACGGAACGCCTTTTTGAGCTCTTCGAGACCTGCGCGCTGCAAGAGCTCGTAGCGATCTTCTTCGTTCAAGCTCTCGCGATCTTCGATCGCATTCAGCTGCGCCGAAGCGATGTTGCTCGTGAGGATGATGATCGTGTTTTTGAAGTCGACCGTTCGCCCTTGGCTATCGGTGAGGCGCCCGTCATCCAGAACTTGCAGGAGCACGTTCCAAACGTCGGGATGTGCTTTCTCGATCTCGTCGAAGAGTACGACCGAATACGGCCGCCGCCGCACTGGCTCGGTGAGCTGACCACCTTCTTCATGACCCACGTAACCCGGCGGCGCGCCGATGAGGCGAGCCACGGCGTGTTTCTCCATGTACTCGCTCATGTCGATGCGAATCATCGCCTTTTCGTCGTCGAACATGAATTCGGCCAGGGCGCGCGCGAGCTCGGTTTTACCGACGCCCGTCGGTCCCAAGAAGATGAAGCTTCCGATGGGACGCCGCTCGTCGCTGAGACCCGCGCGTGATCGACGGACCGCGTTGGCAACGGATTCGACCGCGCGGTCCTGGCCGATGACGCGCACGCGGATGGCCTCTTCCATATGGAGAAGCTTCTGCATCTCGCTCTCGAGCATTTTGCTGACGGGGATGCCCGTCCATTTCGCGACGACTGCCGCGATGTCCTGATCCGTGACTTCTTCACGGAGATGCGAGCCGCCCTCTTGAACCTTCGCGAGGTTCTTGCGGCGCTCTTCGACGAGCTTCTCTCCCTCTGGGATCTTGCCGTAGCGAAGCTCCGCGACTTTTCCGAGATCGCCTTTGCGCTGCGCGATCTCCTCGTCCGTGCGAAGTCGCTCGAGCTCGGACTGCGCCTTGCGGATCTCGTCGAGGATCTCTTTCTCTTTCTTCCATGCGCCACGCATGGCCTTCGCTTGCTCTTCGATCTCGGCGAATTCGCGCCGCACCTGCGTGAGCCGCGCCTTCGAAGCGGGATCGCGCTCTTTTTTGAGCGCTTCGTCTTCGATCTGAAGCTGGAGGAGCTTTCGATCGACGGCGTCGATCTCGCTGGGCACGCTCTCGACTTCCATCTTGATGCGCGCCGCGGCCTCGTCGACCAAGTCGATCGCCTTGTCCGGCAAGAAGCGCTCGGTGAGATAACGATCCGAAAGCGTCGCGGCCGCTACGAGCGCCGCATCTTGAATGCGAATCCCGTGATGCACTTCGTAGCGCTCCTTCAAACCGCGCAAGATCGCGATCGTGTCTTCGACGGTCGGTTGCGAGACGTACACGGGCTGGAATCGCCGCTCGAGCGCGGGATCTTTCTCGATGCGCTTTCGGTATTCGTCGAGCGTGGTCGCACCGATGCAACGAAGCTCTCCGCGAGCAAGCGCGGGCTTCAGCAAGTTGGCGGCGTCCATCGATCCTTCGGCGGCGCCTGCACCGACGATCGTGTGGATCTCGTCGATGAACATGATGATCTTGCCCTCGGCCGCAGTCACTTCTTTGAGGACGGACTTCAGGCGCTCTTCGAACTCGCCGCGGAACTTCGCGCCGGCGACGAGCGCCCCCATGTCGAGTGTGAAGAGCGACTTGTCTTTCAGCGATTCCGGCACGTCGCCGCGCGCGATGCGTTGTGCGATACCTTCGACGATCGCCGTCTTGCCGACGCCCGGCTCTCCGATGAGAACGGGATTGTTCTTTCCGCGGCGCGAAAGCACCTGGAGCACGCGACGAATCTCTTCATCGCGGCCAATCACTGGATCGATCTTCCCGCGACGCGCATCGGCCGTCAGGTCACGGCAGTACTTCGCGAGCGACTGATACTTCCCCTCGGGATCGCGATCCGTCACCTTGTGCGCACCACGTACCGAGACGAGCGCGCTCTCGACCTTCGCGAGCGTCGCTCCGGCTTTTTTGAAAATGTCTCCGGTCTCGCGATCGTGCTTCAAGATGGCGATGAGGTAGTGCTCGACCGACGTGAACTCGTCACCGCGCGCCTTGGCGTCCTCTTCGGCCTTCCGCAAGACTTCCATCGCGCGCCGCGAGAGCGTCGGTTCGGTCTCCTCGCTGGCTCGCGCAAACGCATCGAACCGGCGCTCGAGCGCGGACTTCAGCGAAGTCTTGTCGACACCGATCTGCGAGAGGATCGAGGGCACGACTCCATCGCTCTGATCGAGCAACGCAATCGCGAGGTGCTCGGGAAAGAGCTCGGTGTGATGTTCTTTCGTCGCCAGCTCGGCGGCTGCGCGAAAGGCTTCTTGGCTCTTGGTGGTCATTCGTTCGGGTCGCATGTGTCCCCAAAACCTAAGGCCCGGCATGAGGAGTGCAAGGTCTCTCCGAGGGAGTCGGGAAGGGGATATACTGACCGTGTGAGCACGCATCGAGAACCCGCCGACCTCCTTGCGCTCGAAGACGCATACTGCGCGCACAATTATCACCCGCTCCCCGTGATCCTTTCCTCGGCGGAGGGCGCGTGGGTCACGGACGTCGCAGGGAAGCGCTATCTCGATCTCTTGGCAGGCTATTCGGCGCTGAACTTTGGCCATCGCCATCCCGCGCTCATTGCCGCAGCGACCGAGCAGCTCTCGCGCGTGACGCTCACGTCGCGCGCCTTTCACCATGATCAGCTGGGTCCCTTTTGCGAAGAGCTCGCGACGCTCACGCAGACGGAGATGGTCGTGCCCATGAACTCTGGCGCAGAGGCCGTAGAAACCGCGCTGAAGCTCGCACGCAAATGGGCGGTCCAGACGAAAGGGATCGCGGACGGCGCTGCGGAGATCATCGTCTTCGATGGGAACTTCCACGGTCGCACGATCTCGATCATCTCGTTCTCGGGCGACGAGCGCGCGACCGCCGACTACGCGCCCTTCACGCCCGGATTCATCCGTGTTCCGTACGGCGATCTTTCCGCGCTCGAACGTGCCTTCACGAAGAACACGGCCGCCGTGCTCGTCGAGCCGATCCAAGGTGAAGCGGGGGTCAATGTTCCGCCCGCGGGCTATCTCCGGAAAGTTCGTGAGCTTTGCGATCGCCAAAATGCGCTCTTCATCGCTGACGAAGTGCAGTCGGGTCTCGCGCGCACGGGCGATCTCTTCGCGCTCGATCACGAAGGCGTTCGCGCTGATCTCTACGTGCTCGGAAAGGCGCTCGGTGGGGGCATCCTCCCCGTCTCCGCCGTCGTCGGAAAGAAGTCCGTGCTGGGGCTTCTCAAAGTCGGGGAGCACGGTTCGACCTTCGGCGGAAATCCGCTCGCCTGCGCCGTGGGTCGGGCAGTCGTCGCACTTCTCCGCACTGGAGAATTTCAAGCGCGCTCA
>JAHFDV010000653.1 GCA_023248815.1 Myxococcales bacterium | reverse complement strand
GTGCCCGTGGGAGCCTGAAGCTGCTTGTCCTCGGGCTTGAAGAGAAAATAGGCGCCAACGCCCGCGCCCGTCGCGACGACGGCCCCGCCCACGACCCAAGCCCACGCGGGGATGCCGCGGGAAGGCTCCTTTTCGAGGGTGATGTCGAGCGATCGATCTTGGCCGTCTTGAATCGCGACGTCCGACTGGTACGGGCGAAGACCTTCTGCCGTGATGCGCAGGAGGTGCCCGCCGCTCGGGAGCGTCGCCGAGAAGAACTTGCCGACGGCGACGACTTTACCGTCGAGCGCCACGGTCGACTCTTGGTCGATGCGGAGGACGAGCTTGCCTTCGTGGATGATCTGCTCGAGCGTCGCATTGGCCGCGAGCTCGCGTTGACTCGAGCCGCCGGCAACCTCGAGCGTTTTGGCGAACGGCTTGAAGTCCGTCTTCTGCACGCGGAGCTTGCGTGTTCCGATGTCGATGCGAGTCATCTTCAACGGCGTCACGCCGAGCGATTCGTCGTCGAGAAGGACCTCGGCGCCGTCGACGTTGGACGAGACTTTCAGCTCGACCGTGAACCCTTCGACGGTGCGTAGTGTCTCTTCGGCACCCGCCTTCTCTTCGTCGCGAATGAGCTCTTTGCCGTCCGTGAGGTACTGCTTCAAAAGGTCGACGACGCGCGAGTAATGGCGCAGCTCTTTTTCACACGCCGCGATGCTGTAGAGGAGGCGCGGATCTTTGGACTTGTCGTACGCGTTTTGGAACTTCACGCGCGCGCCCGCAAAGTCACGGTCGGCAAAGAGAAGCTTGCCGTTGTTGTTGTCCGTGAGGGCATCACCCGTGAGCGACTCGGAGAGCGGCTTCACCGCCGGGATCGCCGGGACTGGAGCTTGAGCCGGTACTGCGTCTGGCGCGGGCGCTTGCTTCCCTTTCGCGCTCTTGTCGACCTTGGTCTTGTCCGTGCTGGTCTTGGTCTGCGAAGGTTTTGCCGGCTTGTCCTGCGCGAACGCCGGTTGTGCGAAGAGCACGAGAGCGGAGGTCGAAAGAAGAACGGCTGTCGAAGTGCGAAGTTTCATTGAGGCACCATTTGGAGTGGATTCTTCGAAGCAGGAGGAGTCGTTGGTGGGGTCGCGGGGGGCTGCGTTGGCGGTGTCGTCGGAGCCGTCGTCGTTGCGGACGGAGCGGCGCTACCGGGGGTCTTCGAATGCGCGGCTTTCGACGAAGCCACATGGCCGGTTGCGCTTCCCGTAGCGCTCGCGGTTGCGCTCACCAAGGGTGGAGCGATGGGCGTGATCGCGACTCCGGGGAGGTTCTCGGACGCGAGCGACGTCAAAGGCGTCGTCGGAATCGGAGGCACGATGCTCTCGATGGTCGATGGCTTCTGCGTCTCGACGGACAAGGGCGCTGCTGGCGTGCCGCTCTTCATCAATTGGGGAATCGCGAAGACGGCTCCTGCCCCCAGAAGAAGCATCGCGAGACCTACGCCGATGGCACGGGCCATTCCGGGAGACTTCTCGGGGACGATGTCACTTTGGAGACCGGTCTTCGTCTGTGCGCCTTCGGCAAGTGGCGGCTGCGATGTTCCCGTGGAGGCAGCGGTTCCGCGTCCAAGCGCCTGGTTGTCCATGTCGGCCAACGTTGCGGCGCCCGAGTTCTTGCGAGCTGCGGGGACCTTCGAGGCCGACTCCTTCACCGTCGCGGACGATGGCTCGCCGAGCACGCGAACGATGCGCGCGACGTTTCTCGAAGACTGTTCTTCTCCGAAAGACTCGAGTGCCCGCGCGAGCGCAGCGACGTTCGTGAAGCGCTCGTCGACCTCGGTGCGAAGGCAGCAATTGACCGCAGCGAGAAGGTCCGGAGGGAGATTGGCGGCCATCTGCGAGAGCGGCGTCGGCTTGTTCTGCAAGATCGCGGCGACGATCTCCGGGAGCGTCTCCCCCGAAAACGGAACGATACCCGAGATGAGCTCGTAGAGGATGATGCCGAGCGCCCAGATGTCACTTCGAGCATCGACATACTTCGAGGACACGAGCTGCTCCGGCGACATGTAAAATGGCGAGCCCATGAGCGCGCTCGTTTTCGTGAGCGCATGCGATGCGGGATCGAGCGTCTTCGAGATTCCGAAGTCGAGCACCTTTATGATCTGCGAGCCGTCCGCCTGAGTCGCCAAGAAGAGATTTGGTGGCTTGAGGTCGCGATGGATGATTCCGGCTTTGTGCGCCTCGGCGAGCGCGACGCACGCCTCGAGAATGTAGGAGACGGCTTGGCGATACGGCAGCGCTCCACGCTTTTCGATGACGCTCGAGAGATCTTCGCCCTCGAGAAACTCCATCACCATGAATGGCGCGCCATCGGTGAGCTCGCCTACGTCGATCACACGAACGACGTGCTCGCTGTGAATCTTTACCGCCGCGCGAGCCTCGCGGGCAAAGCGCGCCCTCACTTCTTCGTTGGCAGCGGCTTCGGGCAAGAGAAACTTGATCGCGACGCGCTGCTCGAGCGCGACGTTCGTTGCGGCGACGACGACGCCCATGCCGCCTTCACCGAGGACTTTGTCGATCCTGAACTTTCCATTCAGGAGATCGCCTTCTTGGACGGGTGCGCTCATGGCTTGCTCATGGATTGATCTTGGCGCGGCGAATCAATTTCGACGTCGTGTTCGTCCAATAGACGTACTTGCCGTCCGAACGAAGCGCCGTGAGGTTTGCGTCCGCGGGCTCGTTGCTGATGGTTCCCGTGATGCCCGACTTGAAAGCCGCGAAGACGACCGAATTGCCAGCGACGTAATAGACCGCGGTCTCGTCTGCGGCGAGGTACGCGGCAGACAGCGACCCTGCGTCGGCACCGCCCGCGATATTAGGAAGCGGGACGCCGGGAATGAACACTTCGGCTGGCGAGCCGACTTGGGCGCTGCGCGACCAGCGCATGACGGCACCGACCGTGTCGCCCG
>JAHFDV010000239.1 GCA_023248815.1 Myxococcales bacterium | reverse complement strand
ATCTGGAATCTCCTCCGCAACGCCGTGCAAGCGAGTCCCGAGGGAACCAACGTCTCCGTGCGCGTGAAGTTCGTCGATGATGACGCGACGGAGCTGTCCGTGACGGACTCCGGCCCAGGTATCGACCCGCAAGATCGCGAACGCCTTTTCGATCCGTTCTTCACGAAGAAGCGGGCCCAAGGCACGGGCATCGGTTTGTCCGTGGTGAAACAGATCATCGACGATCACGCGCGACTCGGCGTCGCCATCTTGGTCGACGGAGGCGCGAAAGAAGAAGGCCGAGGAGCGACTTTTTCCGTTCGCTTTCCAACAGTTACACAAGTCGACTGAATCAACCGGCGGCGCGCTCGTCCATCTTTGTGACACGACCTCGATCGATCTAGAACTCACCTGTAAGGTCCCATTCTCATGCGTCCCAAAATTCTTTCACTCGTCTTCGCTCTCGCTTTTCCCCTCGTGGCTGGTGTCGCGTTCGCAGGCGAACAAGAGAACGCCGTCGACTTCGTGAAGCGCGAACACAACGGACTTCTCGGGACGCTCAAAGAGCCGGCGGGCACCACGCGCGAGAACGCGCTCAACGACAAGCTCGAAAAGTTCGTCGACTTCGAAGAGATCGCGCACCGCACGTTCGGTGATCCGTGCCCGATCGCCGTCGCGACCTGTACGAACTACTGGGCGACCTTCAACGACGCGCAGAAGAAGGAAGTTTCGACGCTTCTAAAGAAGCTCATTCAGAAGAACTACCGAAAGAACTTCGACAAGACCGTCGACTACAACGTGACCTTCGCGACGCCGAAGCAAGTGGGCGAGCACCTCGTTCGCGTGCGCACCGAAGCGAAGTCGAAAACGAATATCCGCGAGCAACCGACGCAGATCGATTACGTCGTGCGCATCTCGGGCGATGCCCTTCGCGTGATGGACATCGTCACTGAAGGCTCGAGTCTCTCGAAGAGCTACAACAAGCAGTTCTCGGACATTCTCAGCAATCCGGCGCAGGGCTATCCCCACGTCGTGAAAAAGCTCAACGAGAAGATCGCCGCCAAAAAGTAACGCCAAGCGCGCTCCGAGATTGGGGCGCGGTCACTTGATCTCGGCCGAGTTCGGATCGGGATCGACATCGTCGTCGACGCCGTCATCGTCGGCATCGCGGCGAACGGGCGGAATTCCCGTGACGACGGGAACGCGGCCTGCAAAGCCGTCTTCGAGAAAGCGGAACACCATCTCCTGCATCTGCAGGTAGGGATTACGCACCTTCACGCGCGCATCTTTGTAGAGCGGCACGAAAGGTTCGTTCGACTCGAAGTCGCCGTAGGGGATTCGGAAGTTGCGGAGCGCCGTCGACGCGGTGAGCTCGATGCCGTGGTGCGAGGGTGAAACCTGCACGACGACGCCCGTCGCACCGGCAACCGGCGTGTCGTGGATGCCGATCGCGTCGGGGGCAATGCTCGGGAAAGGCGTTCGCCAGGGATTGTTCTCGATGTGCTTGATGTCGAGCACGTCGGCATAGGAGCCGAGATTCGGCATGGCGAGCCCGAAGCCGGCCGCGCGCGCGAAGGCTTCGTTCGATTCGTTGGGGACCGTCGTATCGAACGGGATTTCGATCTGCAGAACGTTGCGGCGCGTCATCGGCACGCCGAAGAGAACGTGCGGCTCTTTCACGAGGTGAGGCGCGAAGAGAATCGGATCGCACGCCTCGACCGTCGTTTGGAGCAGCGTGTTGATCGGATTCGACTCGTGAACGAACTGCCCGATGACGTCGTAGTAGAACGCCATCGCGCCGCCGAGGAGCTGGCTAATCTCTGGACTCCGCGCACCGAGCTCCGTCAGCAATCCTCCGCCGGGGACGGCAAGGATGAAGTTGCGGACGCGTGGTTCGATCGCCGCGAAAAGTGCGCCGTCGATTCCGCCGAGCGATGAGCCCGAGTAGCCGAGCTTGTCCAAATCGACCTTGATCGGTTCGCCCGTGGGAGAGAGAGGCGTGAGATCGGCGTTCTCGAGTGCGCGCACGAGGGAAGATCGATCGATCGCGCCTTGCCGGAACTGATCGCGTAGCGCTCCGAGGTTGAGGAGTCCTCCAAACATGTCCGTCGCGTCCTGGTACGAACCGGCGATCGGGTCGGCGAGACCGTCTGGGCCTTTGTAGGTCGCGCCGGGATTTCCCTCCCATTGCGTCTTCACGTCTCTTCGAAAACGTTCGCTTCGCGATCGCGCGCCATGGGCAATCGCGTCCGTCATGATCGTCATCCACCCGTGCGCCGCGAACTGGTTCGCGAGATCGAGAAAGATGTGGCGACTACCGCCGAGGCCATGCCCGAAGAAGATCGCGGGATAGCCCGTGGCCGGCATCGGTGAATCGGGAAGGACGAACGTTGCCCAAATTCGCTCGTTGCCCGTCATCATCAGCTGCCCCGAGGCGTCGCGCGTGAAGGTCGAGAAATCCATCGTGCGATACTGATTCGAATCTGCGCCGACGATCCCTTTCAAGAAACTCGGCGCTTCGAACGCAGCGGTCGCAATCGCGCGAATGTGGTCGTGCGCGCGGGTGCGAAGATTCACGTCGGGATCGTCGATGCCCGACGGCAGCTTGTGTTCGGGGGCGACGACGCCGAGATAGTCGTCGAGGCTCGCCGTGAATCCCGTGGGCAATACGCCGTCTTCGAGCTTCGCGAACCGGACCGCGCCCATCGGCGCGACCGATGCGGCATCCCAACGAAGAACGGGGGCTGGCTGCTTCTGCATCGTCTCACGGAGCTCGTAAAATTCGGCGGCCTGCGTATGCGTCGTGTAAGGCGCGATGGCGACGATGGTCGCGTGGTCGGGCGCGAGCGCCGAGGCGAGGAGGGCCTCGGCCTTGGTGAGCGCGTTCGCGACGATGACCCCTTCACGCGACGTGCTCTTTCGCGCTCTCGCGAGCCCATCGCTCGCGAGAATCGGAGCGCCATCTTTCGTGTGCACGCGACTCGTGATCACGGTCGCATAGGAGTGTCCTTCTTTCAAAAGAATGCCGCGCGCCGGACCGACCGCGAGATTTTGCTGAGCTTCTCCGCGAGGGCCGTCGTGATGAATACGCGTGCGGCAGAGAACCCGCGCATCCGCTTCGGTCGCTTCGAGGTCGAGAAGGAAAACGCTGCTCGTCGCTGCCTGGCAGGCAACCTCGCCACGCGGAAGCGTCGTCGCGTCGAGAGGCGCCGCGAGCCCCGTCGCGAGGTCATCGATGTGGAAGTGCGAAAGTGCAATGCGCGAAAATCCGTTCGCCCGCGCGATGTCATGCGCGATGTATCCGGAGCTTTTTCGAAGGACGCGCTCGAGCGCCGGAATGGGGTCCATGATCGTTCCCGGCGGCGTTCGATAAACGTCGGAGGGAAACGGCACATCGAGGAAATCCGGCACTTGGCCTTCCGTGAAGCGGAAGCGTGCAATCGCGCCCGTTTTTTCGGGGCTTGGTGTCGCCTCGGTCGTGGAGCAGGCGGCGACTACGACGAAGGAGACAGCAAGCGCGAGGGGTGCGAAGACACGAGCCACGGGGCGCAGGGTAGCGTCATTCGTTCGCCGGGTCTTTTTTGCTCGTCGAATCTTTTTCCGGCTCCTTTGGAGCCGCATCTCTTGGAGAGAGCCCCTTCAGCGTCGTGTCGGTGAGCGCTGCGCCCTCCGCGGCCAGACCTTGAGCCGTAATTCCTTTCGCGGCCTCGCTTTTTGGCGTGGCTTCTTTGAAGCCTGCATCGCGCGGCGGCGGCGGAAGAAGGGACTGTCCGGTCGCGAGAAATTCGACGCCGACGATGAGCCCGTCGGGCTCCTCTTGCAGCCATACGATGCGTCCTTTGCGCTTCAGCTTCGACTCTTCTCCGACCGTGACATCGAAGTCTTCGCCGAGCGAAACCTTCCCCTCGAGAATCGCACGCACGCCCCCGCGACTGATGTTGAGCGCCCATCCCAAAAGCGGCTCGTTTTGCCCCTCGCGCTGCAGCACGACGCGTTCACTCACTTCGTTGCGTGCATCCGCACGACGCTGCTTGAAAGCGGCATCACCCCCCGCTTGCGGGCTGGGACTCGGCGTGAGGCTGCGGCGGTACGTCAAGCAATCAAAAGGTTACCGGACTTTCCCCAAACCAAGCAATCTTGCGCGCATCCGCCAAAAAAAGAGCTCCGCCTCCGCAGTCCGGATGTTCAGGAGAACGGCGGTCGCATCGAATCCCGCGTCGTCTGTGCTGTCACGCTTCTTGATTCCGCGGCCCGTGGCGAAGCCACAAAACAAAACAGCGACCGCGGAATGGACCACGCGCAACTGAGCCGCTCAGTGCCTTGATTCGGCGGCCCGTGGCGAAGCCACAAAACAAAATAGCGACCGCGGAATACACGACACGCAACAGGAGCCGGCTGAGACCGGCCTTCGCCCCGTCGAGGCCGGTCTTAGCCGGCGTTGTCAGTGTCGTGATTCTGCGGTCTTCGCCGTGAGCAGGGCCAAACGAATCGCGGGCGCATCTAGGCTATCGACGCGCTTCGTGAAGATCACTTCGCAGAAGGTATCGAGCGTCTTCGCGGCATCGGCCGGATCCGGAATGGAACGCGGTGCCGCGTGCGCTTCGATGAAGCCGTCGCTCGAGAGATCTTTCGCGAGCTCGCGGATGCGGTCGTAGAGAACGGACTCGGCGTCGGTCGGATGGAGCGACTTCCGCATCCCGAGGATCACGCGAACTTCGAAGCCGCCGTCGTCGTGCACGCGCACGCGCACTCCCGAATCGAGGACCAAGTTCTCGCGCGCTCGGTCAGCAAGTACGATTTCCTGGCCGAGGGTGCGAAAAACCTCGTGGCCGGCGGAAATCAGCGCCTTCTTCAGCTCTTGGGGGGTCATTGAAACCAGGGACGTGGCCTCGGCGGAAAGTGCGATGGACTGCATGCGGTGTTGGATTCCCCCTGCAAAAATCCAGCCGCGTGCGGAAATTACGAACTGCTTCCACTCATAGCCTGAGTTCCCATGCGTTTGAAAGATTGAAATGGTGCACGCGCGACACTGAACGCGCAGCGCCGCGCGAAGTGGTATCGGGCGAACAACCCGTGTATATGGACGCGCTCCAATGCTCGATTTCTTTCGCAAAAAAGGGGTTTCGAACGTCGTCTATGCCGTCGTCATTGTCGGTGTCCTAACGACCTTCATCGTCTCCTGGAACCCTGCAGCCTCCCGCATCGGCGGAAAGCGCGGTGGACGTGCCTCACTCGTCGAAACCTGTGTCGCAAAAGTGAAAGGCTTTTGCATCGATGCACGGGAGCACGACTCCGCCATTTCAATCTTCACGCCGCGCCGCGATGGCGTGCCGAACAAGCAGATGGCCGCCGCCATGAAGGTGCGCAAAGTCGCGCTCGACGGCCTCATCGAACGCGAGCTCCTCGTCGCCGAAGCCGAGCGCCTCGGTCTCGGAGTCACCGCCGACGAAGTGAGCAACGAGATCCTTGCAGGATACATGCACGTGAGCTTGCCGAGCGACAACTTCGAGTTCTCGCAGCGCATGGGCGTCGAAGACGGCCGCTTCTATCTCGGCTTTCGCAAGGGATCGAACGACACGTTCGACGAGCCGACGTATCGCTCGATGGTCCGAAGGTACACGGGCCGTTCGCCGCAAGAGTTCCGCGAGATGCAGGAGCGCGAGCTTCTCGCGTCGCGCGTCCGTGACCTCGTCAAAAATCCCGTCCGCGTGAGCGAAGCCGAAGCCTTCACGAGCTATGTCGACGAGAAGAGCTCCGCGAAGCTCGACCACGCGAGCATCAGCGCGGCCTTCGTCGCGCGTTATGGCGTGACCCCCAACGAAGGCGAGATCGACGCCTGGGCAAAGGAGCCCGAGCACGCGAAAGAAGTGCAAGGCTTCTTCGACGCGCACAAAGAAGAGTGCCTCCCGAAGGCGAACCACGTTCGCCACATTCTCGTGTTGGCGAAGGCCGCAGACTCGACGGAAGAGCAGCGCAGCAAGGCATTTGGTCGTCTTTCGCAAGCGTACGCGCGCATCAAAAAGGGCGAATACTTCGGTGACGTCGCCCGCGACTTCCCCTCCGACTCGACGGCCGAGCGCTGTGGCGATCTCGGCGAAGATCTCGCGAACTTCGTTCCGTCATTCAAGAACGTCGCTTCGGCCCTGAAGCCGGGCGAGATGACCGAAGGCGCCGTGGAAACCGAATTTGGTTACCACCTCATCATGAAAGATGATCCCGCGAAGAGCGCGGAGACCGAAGCGAAGTTGAAGAAGGGCGCCGCGCGCGCGCTCTTCGTGAAAGCGAAAGCCGTCGAGATCGCCAAGAACCTCGCGACGAAGCTTCTCGCGGATTCGAAGTCGAGCAAGAAGAGCTTCTCGGACGTGCTCGCGACCACGAAGTGGAGCGACGCGCTCGGTTACAAGCCTCTCCCCGCTGGCAAGTTCGCGATTCTTCCTGCGGCCAAAGATCCGAGCGGCACCGATGCTGGCGTCGTTGAAGCGATCGCCGATGCAGGCGCAGCCGTGGGTGATGCCGGCGTGAAAGCTCCCGCCAAAATCACGCTCGTCCTTCCCTCCCCCGACGACGACGAAACGAAACCGAAGGGCGACGTCTCGAACGGCATCAATCGCGGTGGCGAGCCGATCGAAGGACTCTCTCCCGATCTCAACCAGAAGGTCGTGGCATTCGCGTTCTCCGGAAAAGAAGGCGAGTTCATGGCGGAGCCCCTGCGCTCGGCGACCGACGAGTTCGTGGCGGTGAAGCTCGTCGAGCAGAAGAGCGCGACGCGCGAAGAGTTCGACAAGGACCGCGAGATGTACATGGTCGGCATGCTTCGCGCGAAGCAGGCTGAAGCGCTCGCGATCTACGTTCGTCGCCTACGCGACGCCGGAAAAGACGACATCAAGATCGACGTCGCCAAGACGATCGAGGGCGACGCTGGCGCACCTTCGACTCCCGCCGAAGACGACGAAGGAGAATGAAAAGTCTCCCGTTCGACGTCCGCTCGTTCGAGCTGAAAAACGGCCTTCCCGTTCTCGTCGTGCCGATGCCGCACGTGCATCGCGCGCACGTGGGATTCTTCGTACGCATCGGCTCGCGCTACGAGACTCGAAAGTCGAACGGACTTTCGCATTTTCTCGAGCACATGATCTATCGCGGCACCGACTCGCTTCCGAGCGCGCACTCCGTGAACTTCGCGTTCGAAGAATTGGGCGGCTCGCTTTCGGCCGAGACGTTGGTCGATGCGAGCGTGTTCTCGGTGAGCTTGCCCAAGGTCGGCTTGAAGCGCGTTTCTCCCCTATTTGCCGAGGTGCTCTCTCGTCCACGGTTCTTCGACATCGAGGTCGAAAAGAAAATCGTGTGCGAAGAGATCCTCGAGGATCGCGACGACGAGGGCCGCGAGATCGACGCCGACAATCTTTCGCGGCAGCTGATCTACGGCAATCACCCGCTCGGCTTCACGATCACGGGCGACACGAAAGACGTAGAGAGCTTCGACGAAGCAGCCCTTCGCGCACATCACGAGTCGCACTACACCGCGCGCAATGGCGTGCTGCTCCTCTCGGGTGCGATCGATGAAAGCTCGATTGAAGAGCTCGCAGCGCCATTTGCCGCCCTGCGTGAGGGCAAACGTCTGACACCGCAATCTCCCGAACATCATCAGAAGAAGCCGCGCACGCTCTTCGTCGAGAACGCGTCGAGCCAGACCGAGCTCCGCATTTCTCTCCGAGCGTTCGGCGAAAGTGATCCGCGGCGCCCGGCGCTGGAAATGCTGATGCGCGTCTTCGACGACGGCATGTCCACGCGCCTCTATCGGCGCATCTCCGACGAGCGCGGGCTCTGCTACGAGGTGTCTGCCGGCTACGATGGCTACGAGGATGACGGGATCGTCGACATTCGCGCGAGCGTGCAGCACACGCGAACGGACGAGGTCGTGAAGGCAGCGATCGATGCGCTGCGCGAGATCGCCGACGAGGGACCGACGGATCGCGAGCTCGAAAAAGCGCGTGACCGTTTCGTGTGGGACCACGAATTCGCGCTCGATGCTCCCGAGGACCTCGGTGCGCGCCTCGCATTCGATCGGCTTCTCGGAAGGCAGCTCGCTTCCGTCGATTGGCGCGAGCGCTTTCTTGCGGTGACACGTGACGACGTTCGCGATGTCGCGCGGCTACTCCTCGCGCGAGAGCGCCTCAATATCGTGGCGGTGGGGCTCCTCGAGCCCGAACAAGAACGCGCGATCGAAACGTTCGCCAACCATCTCTGACCTCGCGCTCAGCGTTACGCGAGTCGCTGGGTCGTCAGGGGCGCGCAAGCGCGTGGCGCACGAGTGCAATGGCGTGGTAGGCCGAGAAAAGCTGCACCATCGTGCGATCTCCCGGAAATAGACGTCGCTCGACGACCGTACCTGCGCTCGTCGCGACCGCGAGAAAAACGGTGCCGACGGGCTTCTCGTCACTTCCGCCCGTCGGGCCAGCGATCCCCGTGATCCCCACGCCGACGTCGGTCTCGGCGACATAGCGCGCACCTTCGGCCATGGCTGCGGCGACTTCGCTGCTGACGGCGCCGTGTCCGCGAATGACCTCTTCGTCGATGCCGAGCAGCTTCGTCTTTGCAGAGTTCGCATACGCGACGATCCCGGCCTTCATGTATTCGCTCGCGCCGGGTTCTCGTGTGAGGAGCGATGCCAGAAG
>JAHFDV010000652.1 GCA_023248815.1 Myxococcales bacterium | reverse complement strand
CCGCAGACATGCGTGGGCGCCAAGAATTCACCTGGTGGGGCCGATCCTTGGAGCGGATGTTGGCCGGGGGCGAGCAACACGGGAGTTCCCGCAGGAACGACACTCACGGCGTACACGGGACCTTGCACGATCACCGTCAAAGACACCGTCATCGATGCCAAGACGATCAATTGCGATCTGCTCATCAAAGCTGCGAACGTAAAAATCACGCGTTCGAAAATCACCGGCTCAGTGGCGACCGACGAAGGATCGACCGGCTACTCGTTCAGCCTCTCCGACAGCGACGTCGACATCGGAAATCGCGCGGGCACGGGCGTCGGCGCCGTGAACTTCACCGCGACCCGAGTGCACGTGCGCGGCGGCAACCGGTCCATGCATTGCTGGCACGACTGCACGATCACGGACTCGTACGTTCACGCTCAATTCACGGATCCGAGCGGCACGTATCACGAGAGCGGAATGCGCATGGGGCAGTCGGCCGTCATTCGCCACAACTCGATCATCTGCGACGCGCCGGACGTTCCACCCGATGGCGGCTGCTCGGCAGATCTCACCGGCTACGGCGATTTCGGCCCCGTACAAAACAACACCATCGACAAAAACCTCTTCGGGCAGACGACGGGTGGTTACTGCACGTACGGCGGATCGAGCCAAGGGAAGCCGTACTCGAATGCGACCAACAACATCCACTTCACGAGCAATGTTTGGCAGCGCGGAACCAAGAAGAACGACAAAGGCGGCTACACCTGCGGCTACTACGGATCGAACACGTCGTTCGACACGTCGCGCCCCGGGAACGTTTGGACCGACAACAATTACGACGACGGCACCCCCGTCGCGTCTTCGAACTGACTCGCCGATGAGTGCTCCTGCGAGCGCTTACTTTTTGATTCTCACGATTGCGTTCGCGCCGCGCGAGACGACGTAGATGTCGGTCTCGTCGATCGCGAGCGCGGTCGGAGTATCGATGTCCTTCGCAACGAGCTCGGGGATCGTGCACGCTTCGATCGCGCAACGAACGATCGTGTTTGACCCTGAATTTGCCCAGTAAGCCCACTTTCCATCGACGACGAGCCCACGCGGCGCGGTCTGTCCCGTCGCGATGTCGCGCGGTGCGCCCACGCAGCCAGTCGTCGGGCACGTGCGAATCGAACCGTCGTCGGCATTCGCCCAGACGACACGACCCGCGTCAACGACGAGTGAAAGCGCATTGGCCTGCGCCGTCGCAAAGGGTGCGAGCGGCGCATCGGATGCGTTTCCACCACTTCGGAGCGCGCGATAGATCGCGTTGTCGGGTGGGGGTGCGCTCCAAAAAACATAGGTCGACTCGATCGCGATCCGCCCCCCCACGGGGACACCTTTGGCGACGACCTTCTCTTTACAGTCGGAGCCCGTAGCGCAGGCGACGACGCGGCGATCTTCGACGTGGAGAAACAGCGTCTCGTTCGCGTCCACGGCGAGATCGCCCACGCGTCCAAGGCCCGTCTCCACGGCGACGTTGTAGCTCCCGTCGGGGAGATCGCAATAACGCACGGCTCCCTGCCCGCTCGTCGGCCCCGTCGAGAAGAACACGCTCTTGTCGAGTAGGCGCACATAGCCGGTGAGCTCGTCGCTCATGTCGAGAGTGACGGGCTTCTCGCAAGGTCCGCTCTTGCTGCATCTTCGGACGTCGTCGTCGGAGGTCCAGATGACATCGTCTTTCCCGAGAACGATCTCGCCGAGCGCCGTCTGCCCCGTTGCGAAAGATTCAACGATGCGAGCGACCGCGCCCTCTTCTCGTGCCCCGCCCTCGACGACATCTGCGCGCGTCCCGTTTCCCAATTGTTCGAGCGAACAGCTGCCGAGCGCCGTGACTCCTCCGAACACCGAAGCAAACGCAGTCACGCGACCCCCCAACGATCGCCTGTAGATTGCAGGCAAAAGCGCTACGGGAGAAGACTGAAGGGTTCGAGCGTGGAGGGGCATCGAGGGATCTCTCGCTGTAGGTGCGAGAGGTTGGAGATTCATCGTACCGCGTGAGGTCCGACGGGCACATCTTCGTGTCCCCTCTCAGGGTCCGCAGCAGACGAAAGATGCCGGCGCGCAACGTCCCGAAAGGACGCCTGCGTCGCACCCTTCGGCGGGGGTCCACGCACGTTCCGCCGAACGCCGAGCACGGAGGTATTGTCCGACGTTGAATCCGTCCTCTTCCTCGCAACTGTACGAGGCACGGCACACCCTGCGAATCGGAGATCGGCATGGCCACCTCGTTGGGGCCGCACTTGGCTTCTCGATGAACGCGCACGGGTGACAGCACGTGTCGTTTCCATTGCACGTTCTCTTTCCCCTCGCGACGATGTGGATCGTTCCCAGCGCGACCGTCGGAGTGCTCGCCGGCTTCGGCGCGATCGTCGCGGCACGTTCCGGCTGGCGAAAGAAGCTGGCGGCCCTGATCGTATGGTCGACGTAGCTCGTCGTAGCCAGTAGGGTCCTCGCGTCGCGCTCGAGCTTGAGCGTCTACGCGCTGCCTGCTACTGAGGGATTCGTGGGGCATCGCTGGATCATCGAGAGACGCGCGTTCGCGCTTTTCGTGGCGTGCGCAGGCTGTAGCTCGCTTGGTGAACGTGTTCCGCCGAAGACCTTCCACGTGAGTGGCGGCCTCGCCGAGGTGCGGCGTACCTCCAAGGATCACTCAGAGGCCCTTCGCTTGGCGATCGATCACGCCGACATCTCGCTGCGTCCCGTCTCGGTTGCGCATACGCCCAAAGAATTCCGCAGTCTGGCCGCTGAAGGAGCGCCGCTCTTCCCCGTGCATCTCGTTGCGACGGATCCTGATGCCGAGTGCACGATGAGCTCGGATCCAAACGGCGTAGCTCGCAGCGATTGCATTTTTTACGACCCACCGCGTCTCGTCGGTCCGGACGGCGTGGAGCGTCGCCCCTTTCACCCCGAGTATC
>JAHFDV010000651.1 GCA_023248815.1 Myxococcales bacterium | reverse complement strand
CATGGCCGTAACCTACACGTTCTTCGCGTGCGCCAGAAGTCGACTCGCGAGCTCTGCGGGCTGCGAAAGCGCCATGAGGTGCCCTCCTGGCATTTCTTCCACTTCCAGGCCGAGGCGGTCTTTGGCAATGCGTCTCTGAAACGCAAGTGGGAAGAAGCGGTCGTCCCTCCCGGTGAGAACGTGAATCGGAATCGTAGGATACGCATCGAAGTGACACGTATCGACGAAGACGATCGGCGCCTCTTCACGCTCGTACAAGGCGCGATCGAAGGCGTCCTCCGGCACGTCGTGGAGGAAGTAGGTCGCGAGGTCGAATTCCTTCGGGTAGCCGCCTTTTGCCGCAGCTTCCTCGCGGGCCTTCGTCGAGCCCGTAGAGCTCCACCACTTCATGCAGCGTTCGTTGGGCGAAGGAATCATCGCATTCACGAACGTGAGCACGCGCACCTCACGTCTTGCCGCGACGACGGCCGCCGTGAATCCGCCCAACGATTGCGCAACGATGACGACGTCCTGATGATCGCCCATCGCTGCGATCACGCGCTCCGCGTAACCTTCGAGGCCCACCGTGGGATCGTCGCCCGGGAGCTCGACGGCGATCGCGCGGTGCCCGGCGTTCTCCAAGATGGGTACGACGAGGTGCCAGTAGGCCGCCACGCCGCCCGCGCCGGGAACGAGAATGAAGGTCGCCATCGCACCGCCGAGCTTACCAGAGCGGGTCATCGCGTCACGAACGAGCGCACGTTCAGGGAGACATTCCGATGTCCAGGCGCGAAGCCGCTTCCTGGGATAAATAGCCGGTTTCGACGCTCCGAGAGCGGCCCACGACGCGCGATTCGACAGGCATGGAGAATGCACTTTGCATTCACATGACGCTCCGCCGACTCCCCTTCTCGCTCGCACTCTCTCTCTCTGGCCTTCTCCTCATCGCCTGCTCGAGCAGCTCGGACGGTGCCGACATTCCGGATGCCGATACGTCTCCCGACGCCGGGCCCGATGCGAGTCCAAAATGCACTGCGGAGCAGCAGAAGGCGCTCACGGATGCCATCGGACCGAAGCTCGACACGGCGGCGTCCGATACGGCCATCAGCGACACTCCAGACTTCACGCTTCTGCTCGAAACGTACAGCGGGCAAACGTACGTCCATTCGCAAGGCGCCTCGACCGGCACGACATCGTACGAATCCGCGTCGACTTCGAAGCTCGTCACTGCCGTCGTCATCATGGACGCCGTCGACCGCGGTGCCCTCACCCTCGAAACGAAAGCGCACGATCTCCTTCCGTTCTGGGCGGATACGAACGTCACGCTTCGGCAGCTCTTGGCCTTCGTCTCCGGTGCAAACGAAGAGCCCTTGTGTCAAAACGTGCCGAACGCGGACTTCGAAGACTGCGTCACGAAAATCTACGAGCAGAACGCCGCGAATTTCGTGAATGCGGGCGCGACGTTCTACTACGCGAGCACGCACCTCCAAGTCGCCGGCCTCATGGCGCTCAAGGCATCGAAGGTTGGCTCTTGGTCCGAGCTCTTCGGCGCGTTCAAGGGGCGCACTTCGCTCTTCGCGACCAGCGTGTACGATCTCCCTTCAGCGACGAATCCGCGCCTCGCGGGCGGAATGCACTGGAATGCGAACGAGTATCTCGGCTTCTTGCGTGCGCTCGCCAAAGGTCAGTTGCTATCCGAGGCGAGCCGGAAGGCACTCTTCGCGAATCAGCGAGGAAGCGCGAGTGTCACCGCGTCACCGGCTCTCAAAGGTGTGACGGAAGACTGGGCGTACGGTCTAGGCAATTGGCTCGAGTGCACGACGGCGACGACGGCAGGCTCGTACAACTGCGGTGAAGGCCACCGCAATTCGAGCCCGGGCGCTTACGGCGCATACCCCTTCATCGACTTCGACCATCAGTACTTCGGCATTCTCGCCCGGCAGGGCGCACTCGGCACGGGGTACCAAGGGGTCAACATCGTCCGCGCCGCCAACGAGCCCATTACCAATTGGGCGGAGTGCGCCCGCTAGGCGCTCCCTCATCGCTCAGGGACCGCAAAAGCGCCACGCTTTCGCAGCATCCACGTCTCGATCAAAGACTCCGTAGCGACGGCGGGGCTTCAATCAGAGCACTAATCGCGTGTGGCGCGTGCTGGCTTGGACTTTGCTTAGTCGCGAGCCGTGTCCTTCCGACTTCCCTCGCTTCTTCAGTGGATCCTCGTCGTAGCGCTCGCTTCGATCCCGACTGCCGCGCGCGCGCAGACCTCGTTCTTGCAGATGCCCAACGGCGACACGGTGGCGCCAGCACGGCTCTACGCGCAAGAACAAGCGTCGTTGGACGACAAGCTCGACTTCAACACGATCGCGATGTTTGGCATCGCGCACGGCTTCGATGCGGGCGTGACCGTCTACAATCTCGACTTCGAACGCCGTGACGGACGCGTTCGTCTCGATGCAAATCACCACGACCGGCGGGAGCCCTACGGACCGCTCCTCGTCTTCGTCGCGCAGTACCGCTTGAAGCTCCTGGGACCAACCGCTTTGACGGCAGGCGCGCAGGCGGGCCCCAGCATCGGTCCACTCTCGACGACGCAGATCGCATGGCGCGGGTATCTCAATGTCGATCTCAAGATCCACGAGGATGACAAGTGCGCAGCCGGCGCCTACGTCGCCAACAACACTTTCCTCGGCGAGGCGCGCGTCAACGTCGCCCCGTGGGTAGGCTGTGAGATCGACATCGTGGAGGATCTGATCGAGCTCGAAGCCGATTGGGACATGGGCAAACACGGCGCCGCGGGATTTGCGATTGGACCGGAATTTCGCCTCGGAAAAGATCTCGGGCTAGCGACGGCGCTTCGAATTCCCAACCCGTGGCTCGAGGAGCGACGCTACGCGGTCCTCGTTCAGCTCGAATACAATCCGCCGAGCGACGATTGAATCGAGCCTTGCGACGGAGATGAACG
>JAHFDV010000032.1 GCA_023248815.1 Myxococcales bacterium | reverse complement strand
GGCGAAGGTAAAGGCGCGTCAACGAGAGGCCCGAAGCGCGAATCGACGAAGGATCGCCCCCGAGATCGAAGTTTCCATGGAAGCCACGCTCAGGGTTGGGAAACGAGTCCGTCGACTCCTGGTACGTGGCGCTCGTCTCACCGCCTGACGGGGGAGTCACGGGGCCGCTGTCGGTGCCACCAGCGCTATCCGGCGTTCCTGCGTCGACGCCGGTCATGGGCGGACATCCAGGGGCGGGGGGAGGCGTCGTCTCGGTGGCGCTCGTGACGAGAAGCGCGCCGAGGGTTGCGTTGTCGACGACGCCCGTGAGATCGATGTCGAGAGATCCGTCGGTGACGGTGACGGTCTTCGTCAACACATAGGCGTTGCGAACACCCGCCGCACGCGTGAGGTCGAGATTGGCGGCAGCGCTCTGACCTTCGATCGCGACGTTGAAGACGCGGTGCCCCGGCGCGGGATTCGTCCAAGACACCTCTGCGAATCTCAGCGCAACGACGTAGGTGCCGCTGACGACGGGCAAGTGATACCCGAAGTTGCCCCAGCGCTCCGTCTCGTAGAGGGTGTCGTCGTCCGTATTCCCGACGGCACCTGGGTGCGAGGCGACGCTGCCTCCCGAGTAGAACGAGTCGGCCGCATAGCGAACGCCGCTCGCGTCCGTGAAGGCGCCGCCGCCCGCATTGATCGCATAGAGAACGTTGTTGGTGAGTGCGCTCGCGAGGTCCGTGCGATCGGCAGCGATTTGATCTTCATCGTCTGCGATCGTGCAGGCAACGAGCGAACCGAGGAGGAGCGATATCGAGGTACGGACGTTCATCAAGTGGACTCGCTTTCGTTGGGCAGCGTGCACCTCAGTGCGCGCCGTTCGACTCCCAACTACGCAAAGCGTGTGCCTCGGCCAAGTGCGCCTTCTCGCATGAAAATAGTCCGCATTTGCACGCACATGGAGCCGTCGGGCCTCCCCTGATCTTGTGGATCGGAGGTGGATCACGAACGGAGATCGAGCGCTCTACTTGATGTCCGCGCAGCACCGAAAACCGCGAGATCGCCAGCCGTAGCTGCGCTTGAACACACGAGCACTCCCGATACACGAGAGCGTCGCCTCGCCGTCTTCCCACGAGCCGCCTTGGACAGCGCAGTCATCGTTCGCGCCATCCGTCGAGGCGCATGCGTCGATCCACTCCTCGGCGTTCCCACTCATGTCGAAGATTCCTCCGACGCCTCCTTCGCACGAGACGCGTGACCCCACATTCGTCGAGCCCGTGTCGCGGGCGATGTCACCCGTGCACGCATTGCGATCGTATTCGTCGCCGTAAGGGAAGGCGCGCTCTCCTCCTTTCGAGCAAGCCGTCAGCCACTCACTGCGCTGGGACGTCTTCGTTTCGGAGCTTGCGAGCGCGCCGCCACCGATGCGTCCACAGAGCCGTTTGCCCGCCCAGCGGCAGTACGCTGCGGCGTCGCACCAATCGGCTTCGACTACGGGAGCGTTCAGGCGATGGTCTGGTGGTGGCCACGGATATCCGGTGTCGATGGTCGGCGTGAAGTCCGTGTTCCAGCTGCACTCCGGAGGCTGGCCGGAGGTCGCGCCAGCTTTCGCGATCACGAATTCCTTGTAGTGTGCATTCGTCACCTCGGTCGAATCGATGCAATACGCGCTGCCATCTTTGGCGCTCACGCGGATGCCGGGAGGTCCACGATCTCCCGCGCAGGCAGCATCGTTCGTCGCCCCCGAAGTGAGCCCATCGAGCTTTCCCGAAAGGAGGCATCCCGAGAGCGTGCACGCGACGAGAACGGCAGCCGGGACCGAAAAACTGCGCTTCAAAAGGAGCCTCGAATCCATGCGCTGCCCCCTGAAGACATGGGAGCGCCGCCGACCGAAAGCGTCCGCGAATCGGCCCGCGTCGGACGAAGTACGAACGTGACGACGGCTCCGGAAAGGGCGAGGGCCGACAAGACCAACGACGTGTCGGCGATGATGAACTTCGTCCGCGGTGCATCGAGCTGGTTCTCGCGACACTTCGGAGCACAAGACTTGCGAAGGTCGTCGGCTTCGTTCGAACCGATCGTGCCGAACGTCGCGAAGCTTGCCGCGGTGAGGATCGCCGCTCCGCCGAGAATCCAGGTGATCGCCGGCACGGGGCGCGCGTCCGTTACGGCGCTTCTTGCTCGCGTCGCAGAGTGGGTTTCGTGACGTGGCTCCAGTGCAGGGTTCGCCGTCGCGACCAAAGAGATGGGTAGGTTGCGATCGTCTGCGCGCACGGTCATCCGCGCTTGCACGACATGCCCCGCGACGTCTTCGTAGGCGACGTCGTGAACACCCGGATCCAAGATGATGGGACGCCCCTCGAACGATTGCACGCGAAGCACCCCGTCGACGGTGACGCGGCCGCCCGTGAGAAGGTCACCATCCGTCGCGCGGACGCGCAGAGCGATCGTCGGCGCGGCGTCTCCGATCTCGCGGAGCCAGTTGTTGCAGTCGACCCGGACGACCTCCGGGCAGCTCGCACGACGACACGTTTCGAGCTCGCGCGCGGCGTCCACGAATTTGTGATCGCGTCGAAACTGCTGCGCTGCCTCTGCAGAGGAGATGCAGAGCAACTTGTCGTTCTCGTCCGCGCGTGCACTCGAGGGGATCGCCGTCAGCGCTGCTACCAACGTCACGAGGAGCGCACGCAAGGTCATAAACAGGCGGGGTTATAACGTTTGAACCCGCGAGCGTCCACCTTGTAGGGCGTCGCACACTCGGGCGGCAATCGCTTCGTCGAGGACGATGTGGAAACTGGTCGGCTTTTGAAGGGCGCTTCGACTGGAACGCGACGCGCCTCTGCGCTCGCGGTGGTCTCAGGCCGCGCCGACATGATGGGCTCGCTGCTCGATGTCGCAGAAGGAGGTTCGGTGATCGCGTCGCGCGTGTGAGGCGGATCGATGACCATCGGAGAAGAAGTGCTCGCTTCACGTGGCTGCGCTGAACGCAGGAGGAGACCGATGCCCGAGAGCGCCGTTAGTGAAAGCGCGCCGACCGCTGCGAAGACCGCCAACCTCCGATGTCCAGCTCGGGCAGGAGCAGCTGGCGATGGGGACTCGGCGTCGCCGTCGGCGAAAGTTCGTATTGCGGGGTCATCGATTGGACCCGCCTTTGCGCGCGCGATGAGCTGCTCCCGTTCGTGCAAGAAGTCGTGGGCAATCGGTTGCATCCACGCTGCAACTTCTTCTTCGCTCGCGTGAGGGCTCGCGCTGTCGAGCGCTTCCAGCATCTCGAGCGCCGTCGAGAAGCGCATCGCGGGATTGCGATCCAATCCCTGGAGGACGACGGCGTCGAGCGCCTCGGATATGTCATCGCGTTCCTCGCTCGGCCGTTTCACCTCGAGCGACATGATGGCGTAGAGCGTGCTCGCTTCGTCTTCGAAACCGAAAAGACGCTTGCCGGTGAGGAGCTCCCAGAGAGCGACGCTCGTCGCGTAGACGTCGACCCGGCGATCGACGAGACCTCGCGAAAGCTGCTCGGGCGCCATGTACGAGAGCTTGCCGCGGAGCTCGACGCCGGAGGGGGTCTGCTGGAGGCGATTTTCTGCAAGAGCGATCCCGAAGTCGAGCACGCGCGCAGCCCCATCCGTCGCGACGATGATGTTCGCCGGAGAAACGTCGCGATGCACGATGCCGAGATCGGCGCCGCGAGCATCCCGTGCTTCGTGCGCGGCATGGAGCCCCGAGAGCACGTCGCCCATGATCTTGCAGGCGATGGCGACCGGAATCGGACGCTTCGCGTTCTCGGCCAGTCGAAATAGAACCGCTAGGGAAGGGCCGTGGACGTATTCCATGACGAGGCGGATGTCGCCATCCTCCACCGCAATGTCGAGCGTCGTGACGACGTTGGGATGCCGTACGCGCTGCGCGAGGCGCGCTTCGTCGACGAGCATCGCGACGAAACGTGGATCGCTCGCGATGTGTGGATGGAGCGCCTTGATGGCGACAACTTCGTCGCCGGCGATCCCGAGGTGGACGGTCGCCATCCCTCCCGCGCCGATGCGATCGGCAAGCACGTAGCGCGCGCTCATTCCCTGCGAGGTTAGCGTGTGCGCGTCGCGCATGGTAGGTTGCCCGTCGCTTTGCCGAAGGACGAGCCAAAGGCGATCAACGAAACATCGACCGTCGCCATCGCGAAGGAACACGGTGTGCCCACGGCCACGGGGCGCTTCACGCTTCACGTTCTCGAAGGCAAAGATGCGGGCACTTCGTTTTTGCTCGATGGAAATAGCCCAACGCGCGCGTATCTCGGCAAGAGCGAAGCGTGTGAGGTACGACTCACGGATCACGCAATCTCACGCCGTCATGCCTCACTCGATGTTCGCGTCGATCATGTTCGGTTCACGGATGTCGGCTCGACCAACGGATCTTTCGTGAACGACGTCAAGGTTCGCGAGTGCGACCTCCGCGGAGGAGAGCTCGTACGAATCGGACAGACGACTTTCCGTTTGACCCGCGAAGCGCCCGTCGCCGTGACGCTCTCTTCGGAGACGCGCTTCGGCGACCTCCATGGCGCGAGCCCGGAGATGCGCCGCATCTATCCGCTCTGCAAAACGCTCGCGAGCTCGACGGTGCCCGTTCTCGTCGAGGGGGAAACCGGGACGGGCAAGGAGGTGCTGGCGCGCGCGCTCCACGAGCAAGGTTCGCTCGCGAAGGCCCCCTTCGTCGTCTTCGACTGCGCCTCCGTGCCGCCTTCTCTCATCGAGGCGGCGCTCTTCGGTCACGAACGCGGCGCCTTCACTGGCGCAGAGGTGATGATGCCGGGAGTGTTCGAACAGGCCGATGGCGGGACGCTCTTCCTCGACGAGATTGGAGATCTCGATCTCGCGCTGCAGCCGAAGCTACTGCGTGCCCTCGAGCAGGGAGAAGTGAGGCGCATCGGGAGCACGACGCCGATCAAGGTCAAGGTTCGCGTGATCTCGTCGACGAGAAGAAATCTCGAGGCGGAGATTCAGAAGCGTCGCTTTCGAGACGACCTCTTCTATCGCCTGGCGGCGTTTCGTCTCGAATTGCCGCCCCTTCGCGAACGCACGGGAGACATCGCATTCCTGGCGCAACACTTCTTTCGCAAGCTCGCGGGAGATCAAGCTCGGGTGCCGCACGCCCTCGTTCTCCAGCTCGAGGGATCGCGCTTTCCTGGCAACGTGCGCGAGCTCGCGAACTCGGTAGCGTATCGCTTTGCGCTCGGTGAAGAGAATCCGTTGGCCTTCGAGCGCGGGCGTGCTCCGCGTCCCCCCGAACACGCATCGCCTACTTCGAGCGCGAGCGACTACCTCGAGCGGGCCATCGCCCTCGACATGACGTTGCCGCAGACGCGTCAGGTCGTAGTCGAGGAACTCGAGCGGAGATATCTCACGCGTGTCGTCGAGAAGAGCGAAGGCAACATTGGAAGAGCTGCCGTCGCCGCCGGCGTGGCGCGCCGCTACTTCGAGATCCTGCGCGCGCGGTATCGCTAGGCAACTCGCGTTTAGGAGTGTCTGCGCTAGGGGGCGATTGCCGTCTGCTTGGTCGCGCTTGCCCGCTGCTTCTCGAACTGCAACGCCTCGTCGAGATCCTTGCATGCCGTGCCTTCGTTCGTGCGCTTCATCGAAGCGGCCCACGCGTCGAGGATGGCGCGTCCTTCGTCGGTCGTCCAGAGCTCGGTATAGAAGAGCGACTGCCTCCCCCCACACGCGGGCAATACGTTGAGACGCACGAGCAACGTGTTCCCCTCGTGTTTGGAGAACGCGTCGAGCGCCAAGCCCTTTCCAAGCGGTGAAACGAGAGTGCGCGGGGTACCCGCGAATTCGAGCGTGCGATCCGAAGATTCGGAGAAGCCGCTACGAAACGTCGAGAAGTAGAGGTTGGCGGCCTCAGCGGTCGCCGCGGCGTCGATGACCGAGATGCTGGTGCTGACGTGACGTGACTTGCTGCTGAATCCCACGCCGCCGTCTCCGAACGTCTCGGCGCTATCGGCCCCACTGAAGGTCGCGGCGACGCCCGCCCAATCGTCCGTCATTGAACCCGTCGGGTCGAAATGGACGTCGCTATTCTTTCGTTCGTGATTCTGAATGAAGGGGGGCGCGTGCCGGCGGGGCGCATCGGTCACGTCTCCTGCATCGACGAATGGCCTCTGCAACGACTCGGCGAGCACCGCGTTCGCGAGCGCGCGTGTTTTGGCGGCCGCGATGTGAAGCTCGTTTCGGCGCCGCACGCCCACGAGCACCTCCGAGGTCGGCGGCGCTTTCACGGTATCGCGGCAGATCGAAACGAGAGAGTCCGAGGCCTCCTTCTTTGCGTCGTCGTCGAGACGGAGGCGCAAGAGGACGACCTCCGAATCCGCGGGACCCGTCATCCACACCTGAGCACGCGCGGTACCGAACTGCGCCGCGTCGTCGATCTGCGCTTTGCAGTACCTCTCGATGAAGGTCGGGAAGAGCGCCGGTCCCATCTCGAGATCCAGCGCCTCTTTGCCTGGCTTCGACAGGCGGAGGGGGAATTTGGCGGAGAGACCTTTGAGATAGGAAAGTGGATGGGAGATCTCCCACGTTCCCCTCGGCACCGCGCGAAACGCTTCGTTCACCTGAGCCATCCCGCCTTCTGCGTAAAGCGTCGCTGCGAAGCGCTGGCCCTCCTCGTACGCGAAGAAGATACCCGCACGATTTTGCGTCAGAGCGGTCGGGTCGACGACGCCGGAAGCGACGAGCTCCTCGACCGTGCGCGCCTTTTCATCGCGTAGAGCTTTCATCGTCCGCGACGCTGGCCGCTGTCCGAGACGCGCGGCGACTCCTGCCTGAGTCACCGTTGCATCGCCTTCGAGAAGGGCTCTGAATGCGAGGAGCGCATCGGGCGTTTGCCGCACCGTCAGCCACTTTTTTCCTAGGTCGAAGTGCTGGTCTTGAAGGGCATGCGTGAGCTCGTGAGCGATGACCGTTTTCAACGTTCCGACTTCCGCCGAAAGGCGAGCGCGCAAATAGACTCTCTTCGTGCGGTGATCGTAGATCGCGAGCTCGGGCGATTCCGTCGCCTTCACGCCATCGTTCGTGATGTCGCGCTCCCGCGTCAGGACGCGTTCGAATTCGTCGTCTTCGACGGCGATGAGGGGCACTCGCGCGCGAAAGGGGAGCTCGCGTACTTCCGAGACGAGAGGCGAGAGATCGGACTCCATCTTCTCGAGATCGAGTTTGGCGACGGGAGTCCTTTCGCGCGTGAAAGCAGGACTCGCTTCGCCGGCCACCGCGCGCGGCGGGGCTTCCGCGTGTCTCCCGCAGTGGAGAGCGAGCGTCGCAAAGCATGCGGCGAGAAGAGATCGAACCTGTGGCATGGGCCTTCCGACGTTGAGCCGCGAGCAATCCCAAGTGTCGCATTGAAAAAACAGCCGTGCGCGATCCCGAGGACCGCGCACGGCTGAATCGACAGAGCGAGGTGCCCGACTCAGGCCGACCGCGGCTCGAGACCGATGCGGCGTACGGCCGTGTTGTCCACCGCTGGGATCGACGTCCACGAGGGAAGAGACTTCACGAGCGCATAAATGATGACCGGGGCGCCCAACAAGAAGGGGACGCCCGCGTACGTTCCCGGCGACGCGACGGAGAAGAGGCACCCGTGAGTGAGCGAGGCGAGCGCGCCGAGAACGACCATGAACATCGCTGGGAACGTTCTGTGCGCGACCGCGCCCACGGCGCCGACGATGAAGATCGTTGCGAGCATCGCGTCCCAACCCACGGCGAAGGAGGGCGCGAACCCGCCGTATTCGCCCCGAGTGAGGCGATGCGCCACTGCGAACGCCGCTTCGGCGGCAAGGACAACACCTGCGATTACAGCGTAGTTACGTGGTTTCATGCTTCCAATAGAAGCATCGCCCGTGCCAAGGCTCAGGGCTTCAGATTCGCGCGCACTTCATTCGCGAGAAAATCCCAGACGGCCGCAATTCGCGGAACGCTTCGCAATGCGCGATGACCGACGAGCCAGAGACCATCGCTCGGGAGAGACTTCGCCGACTCGGCGAGCTCGCGCGAAACTTTCACCGGCACGAGCTTGCGCAGGCGAGCGTACGGGGAAGGGACGAGGACGATACCGAGCCCCGACTCCGCGGCGATGATCTGCGAGATGAAGTGGCTCGTGCGGAGGGCGATCTCCGCTTTCGGGGCGTACTGCTTCAACCAGCGCGATGGACCGAAGCTCGCGAGATCGCGATCCCACGCAATCCAAGGAGCATCGTTCCATTGGCGGAGCGTTCCCAAGCGCTTCACGAGGTTGGGAGAGCCCACGGCGACCCACGACGCCGTACCGAGCTTGGTGATGACGAGCTCCGCGCCCTCCGGTTGGATCGAGCGCAACGCGAGATCGGCCTCGTGACGCGACAGGTCGATCGCGCGAGTCGACGCGTCGATCTCGAGACACAACTTCGGATAGCGAGCGCGAAGCTTGGCGAGACGCGGCGCGATGAAGAGGTCGACCAAGCCCGGCGCCACGCTGAGCCGCACGACGCCTTCGACGCGATTGCCATCGTCGGTCGCGTCACGGTTGAGACGGCCATGCGCGAACTCCATGGCCTCGGCCGCCGCAAGTACGTGGTCTGCCGATGGTGTGGCGATGAGTCCGTCGCGCGTGCGTTCGAAGAGACGCGTACCCAACGATTGTTCGAAGATCGCGAGACGACGGCTCACGGTCGAGGTGTCGAGGGCGAGCTTGCGAGCGGCATTGCCGAAGCTCTTCTCGCGATACGCCGCGAGGAAGATGCGGGCGTCGTCCCACCTCGGTTGCTCCGCTCCGTCGCTGACGAGCGAAGCCTGAGTCGCAAGATTCTTGCTCGTCACGCGGTTTGACTGGTCTTGCAAATTTGCTGGCATTGAGTGCAATTATGGGTGTTGTGTTGCATTGGAGCAAGGGCCACACTCTCTTCATGGAACAAACAACGAAACTTCATGTCGTCCTCGGTGCCGGTCAAGTTGGGACGCTGCTGCGAGAGCGGCTCGTCGCGCGCGGCGAGCGCGTTCGCGTCGTCCAACGGAGCGCCTCCACGCCGATTGCCGGCGTAGAGCAGGTTCGCGGTGACATCACGAATCTCGACTTCGCCGAACGCGCAACGGAAGGCGCGGCAGTCGTCTACGACTGCATGAATCCGCTCTACCACCAATGGAAGGAGCTCCTCGTTCCGCTCGCGACGGGGTCGCTTCACGGCGCGACCAAGGCGGGTGCGAAGCTCGTCGCCCTCGACTGCCTCTACATGTACGGCAAACCCAAGGGACCCATGACCGAAGACACGGAGATGGTACCTTGCAGCAAGAAGGGCGAGCTCCGCGTCGCTCTCCATCATCTGCGAATGAATGCTCATCGCAGCGGATCCACACGCGTAGCCATCGCACGCGCGAGCGACTTCATCGGTCCAGATCTCGGGGCATCGTATTGGAGCCCGCGCTTTTTCGAGCGCGTGCTCGCGGGAAAGACCGGCGAGTGCTTCGGTGACCCCGAGATGCCGCATTCGTACACATACGCAAACGACGTCGCAGACGCGCTTGCGACGTTGGGAGACAACAGCCTGGCGGATGGTCGCGTGTGGCACGTTCCCACGAACGCCCCCGAGACGACCCAAGCGATCGGGACTCGTTTCGGAAAGACCCTCGGTATCGACGTACGCATGGCGCGCGTTCCGAAGCTCGCGGTGCGCGCCGCAGGGCTCTTCATCCCGATGATGCGCGAGCTCGCGGAGATGACCTATCAATGGGAAGTGCCGTTCGTGATCGACGACACGCGCTTTCGTCAGGCGTTTGGTGCGAGCCCGACGCCGATGGACGTGATCATCGAGCGCACTGCCGAGTGGGCGCGATCACGCTTCATCACGCAGCGAGCCGCGTGAAGGTGGACCGATGAAGAGGTGCTCGCGACCGAGCACGCGAGGCGTCGGCGCGAAGGCGAGCGCGCGCTCGACCACGTTGCGGAGCTCGCGGACGTTTCCCGGCCAAGAGTGCGCGCGCAGTGCCGTCGCGGCATCGGGGCTCAGGACCGGTGGCTCGGCGTCGCTTTGAGCGAGCAGCCGCAAGAAGTGTTTGGCGAGCGGCAGGATGTCGTCTTTTCGATCGCGCAGTGGTGGGATGCGAATCGGAACGACCTGCAGGCGGTAATAGAGGTCTTCACGGAAGGAGCCTTCCTTCACCATCGCGGTCAGATCTCGATGCGTCGCCGCGATCACGCGGACGTCCACGCGCACGGGCTTCGTGTCTCCCAGCGGAAAAACTTCGCCGTTCTCGAGAAAGCGAAGCAGCTTCGGCTGAACGTCCAAAGGTAGCTCGCCGATCTCGTCGAGAAATAGCGTCCCACCGTCGGCTGCGCGAACCACGCCCGGCGAATCGTGCGTCGCTCCCGTGAAAGCGCCGCGCCTGTAACCGAAGAGCTGTCCTTCGAAGAGATCGCGCGGCACCGACGCCGCGTTGAAAGCGACATAGGGCTTCGTTTTGCGATCGGAGAGGTCATGAAGTGCGCGCGCAACGAGCTCTTTGCCCGTTCCGCTTTCGCCAAAAAGAACGACCGTCGCGCGCGAACCGGAGAGACGCACGAGCTCGGACCGCAAACGCCGCATCGGCTGTGAAGCTGCGATGAAGCCCGGGAGCTCTTCGTCGCGCGTCGGCACGAGCGCACCCTGATTCGCTGCACCGAGGCCGCGCAGGACTGCAACTTCGAGCGCGAGTCCCGCTGCGAGAGCGAGAATGGAGAAGCCTGCGCGCTGCTCGTCGTCGATAGGGCCCTCGATGACGAGGCGATAGCGCCGCCCCGCGCCGTCTCCGAACTCGAATGACTCCGCATGCGAGGCGATGCGTGGGCGCGTTCCGCAGAGAATCCGCGCCTCGCCATTCGAATCGACCTCTTCGACTGCGCGCGTTCGACCGGGCAAGAGCGTGTCGAGAACGGATGTGAGCTCGCGTTGAATGAGGGGCCCCGCCGCACCACGCGTCGCGATGCGCTGAAGCGGCACGACCAACGTCGAGAGCGCCATCGTCCAAGGGGCGTGCGTTGCCGCGACCTTCGGAAGACGCGTCGCGTCGATGAGGTGACCGAGTGTTCGCGTGAGGCCACGCGGCACGAAGATCCCGTAGCGATCGAGCTCTGCTTGCCAGCGCGCAACCTTGTCGGCGGCCCCCTCCACTCCGATGAGCGCCTCGATGACGGCGAGGTGGTAGCGCGCCATGATCGTATCTGGAATGTCTTCTGCGAGCTCGAAGGCGGCAATCGAAGCCTCGAGTAGGTGTCGCGCCTCGGGATAACGTCCATCGAGGGCGAGAACGACACCTTCGAATCGCCGAAGCTGCGCCGAGGCCCACGCGGAAGGAAACTGATCGAGATAGCGCTGGGCGCGTCGCAGTTGAGTGCGCGCTTCGTGGATGCGCTCGGCAGCGAGATACACGGGCACGCTGAAGACGAGGAGGTCGCGCAGCAGCATGTACCAGCCGCTCGAAGCGCGCTCGGCGCGTTGGAAGTTCTCGGCCGCGGTGTCGGGGTCGTCTCCGCCCGCGACACAAAGGAGTGCGCGCGCATAGGCCGCACACGCCTCACGGCTCGAGTCCGCAGGCCGACCATGGTCGTCTTGCAAGGTCGTCGCGAGCGCGCGCATCGCTTCGTGACGTCCCGAGATGAGACAAAAGCGCATGTAGACGGACACGATCGGCGTGAGCGGAATCGCGCCGCGCAACGCGCTCGGCAAGACCTCGGCATAGATCGCCGCGGCTTCCTCGAAACGACCCAAGCGCACGAGCGCTTCGCCTTCCGCCCTTGCAATGAATGCGGTGTGCAAGCTTTGATTGAGTCGCGCGCTCTCGGCGACGCGCTTCGCCTCCATCGTCAGCCGCAGCGCGCTCGTCGGATCGCCGAGATCGTCGAGCTTCCTCGTTGCGAGGTTGGCGAGCGCCCGCGCATGAATGGCGGCGAATTCGTGATCGCGCGTGCGATTGATGAGATCTTCAATCAGCGTGGCCGCGACCATCGGGCGTCCCTGGAGCAGCGCGCGCACGGAGCTCGCTTCCAGCAACATGCATTCGAGGTGTGTCGGCAACCCGATGTCGGCGAACTGATCCATCCTTCCGAGGGTTCGTTCGAGCGCCTCGCGACTCCCGATGACGAACGCGCTCGCAAAAGACGCGATCCATGCAAGGACGCGTGCTTCGACGGAGGCGCCATCGTCGATGAGCTCGTCGACGCGTGCAGCGAGTGCGTTGGCACGTCCGATATCGAAGAGCTTCTCGTCCGGCAATGCGAAGGTGATCGCGGCGATCGCATAGGTGTAGGCCGCCGCCGTCGGTGAGAGTCGACCCTCGTCCGCGTCTTCGAGGACGGGGGAGAGGGTCGCGAAGGCTCCGCGCGCGTCGCAGTGGTGGAACAAGCGCATGAAGGCGAGTCCGGTGGAGGCAAGCGCACTCGCGTCACGTGATCTTCGCTTTGCGTTCGAGAGAATCCCGAGGAGCTCGTTTTCGGCAGTTCGGAAGTCGGAGCCCATCGCGCGCTGAAGCGCCGCGAACGCATCGCGCCCACCGTCGTGGGTCTCTTCGGCGACGTCCGAGCGCGAGCCTCTACGGGCGACGAGCTCTTCGAGCTTTTCGCGCGCATCGCCACGCGGGCTGCGCGACTCCTTCGCGTCCTCGGGCAATTCCCAACGATAGACGGTGAGAGGGGAGACGCCGATCTGCTCGGCGAAGGCTGCTCGCGTGAGAGAACCTCGGGCCTTCCGGATAGTCTTGGCAGAGAGCATTGGATAGTTGGAAGTATACCAACCATCCACTTGGATGTCTTCCAGCCGAGAATCGGGAGCCGCCGGCGATGTTTTCACGAAGAAAATACGCCGATCTTAGAGTCCTCGTCTTGGCACAACCTTCGCTTTCTCTATAGGTGGGGCTGGGCTCTAAGAGGAGATGTTTGGATGGCCACTACGATGAATAATGATCTTTCTGGAGGCAAGGGCGCGACGTTGGTGATGCCGCCAGGTTCGCTCGGGCGGGGCAGCGACGACGCGTCGCGCGATGCGCGCTCGAATGTCGAAGCCCCCGTCGAGGCGATTCCCGCTTCGTCTCCGGTGGCGCAAAATCCCGTCGGCACCGAGCCCTCGGCTCCGAAGAAGAAGGGGCGCGCCAAGTTCGTGTTCCTCGGCTTGGCGGGCGCGGCGTTGCTCGGGACGACGATCACCTTCGTCCTGGGGCGCGGCAAGGAGACGACGGATGATGCGTTCGTCGAGGGTCATGTCGCGAGCGTTCAGGCGCGTGTCTCGGGACTCGTGAAGCGCGTCGCCGTCAAAGACAATCAAGCGGTCAAGCCGGGAGACATCCTCCTCGAGCTCGACGACGCCGACTACAAAGTGAAGCTCGCCTCGGCGAAGGCGGATCTCCACGCCGCCGAAGCGCAACTTCTCGTTTCCGAAAAGCAGCTGGGGGTCGTCGGCAAATCCGTCGACTCGAACCTCATGGTTGCCAAGGGCGGACTCGCACAAGCGGGCGCTCAAGACACGAGCACGCGCGCGATGGTCGATCAAGCGCGCGCAGACGTCTCCGCAGCCGAATCCCGCAAGACGCTCGCGACGGGCGATCTCTCGCGCGCCGACAAGCTTTTCGCGCAGCAAGCCATCAGCAAAGCCGAACACGACGAGCGCAAGAACAGCTTCGATCAGGCCGAAGCCGCCCTCGCACAAGCGCGCGCGCGTCTCGCGAGCGCGCAAGCCAACATCGGCGGCTCGCAGGGCAACTATGAGTCGGCCCGCGGTCGCCTCGTGGCTGCAGAAAGCGGTCCCGCCCAGCTCGAATCCGCCAAGGCTCAGGTCGAGCTCTCTCGCGCGCGTGTCGATCAAGCCAAAGCCGCGGTCGATCAGGCCGAGCTCAATCTCTCGTACACGCAGGTGAAAGCAGAAGTTGCCGGCGTCGTCTCGAGGCGAAGCGTCGAAACGGGACAGCTCGTTTCTCCAGACCGCCCTCTTCTCGCCATCGTCGCCCTCGACGACACGTGGATCGTTGCAAACTACAAGGAGGACCAAGTCCGAGAGATGCACACGGGCCAAACCGTGAAGATCAAGGTCGACACGTATTCGGGGCGCGAGCTCACGGGCCACGTCGATAGCCTCTCCGCGGGTACGGGCTCGCGCTTCTCCCTTCTTCCGCCCGACAACGCGAGCGGTAACTTCACGAAGGTCGTCCAACGCGTCCCCGTGCTCATTCGCGTCGACGACAAGGGTGATGCCATCTTGCGCCCCGGTCTCAGCGCCGTCGTAACGGTCGTCACCAAGGAGCACTAACTCGTGTCTGGCGTAGTCACGGGCTCGAAAGCGGGAATCACTGCGGTCGTGATGGTCGCGGCCGTCATGGCCATGATCGACATCACGATCGTGAACGTTGCCTTGAGCGACATCCGCGCGAGCTTCGGTACGCCACTCGATCAAATCGGCTGGGTGTCGACTGGCTACATGATGGCGAACATCGTCATCATCCCGATGACGGGCTGGTTCCAGCGACGCTTCGGTTACAAACGCTACTTCGCCGCGAGCATCGTTCTCTTCACGATCGCGAGCGCGCTTTGCGGTACGGCTTGGAACCTGCCATCGCTCGTCGCCTTTCGCGTTCTCCAAGGTCTCGGCGGTGGGGCGATCATTCCGACGGCACAGAGCCTTCTCTTCGCCCGCTATCCCAAGAACGAGCACGGTATGGCCGCGGGGCTCTTCGGTCTTGGCGCCATCACGGGACCACTTCTCGGTCCGACCATCGGCGGCTACCTCATCGACATCTCGAGCTGGCACTCGATCTTCCTCGTCAACGTTCCCATCGGCATCATCGCGGCCTTCCTCGCGATGCGCTTCATCGAAGAGCCGGGCTTCGTGGCCGACGATCGTCCGATCGACAAGGTGGGCATCGGTCTTCTCGCCGTGGGGATGGCGTCCCTCCAGTATTCGCTCGAAGAGGGCAATCGCGAGGGCTGGCTCGATAGCCCGCTCATCGTCGGTCTAGGCATCACCGCCATCGTCTGCATCACGACCTTCATCGTGCACGAGCTCGAGACGAAGGATCCCGTCGTCGACCTCAGAGTCTTTGCGAACCGTTCCTATGCCGCGGGCACCGGCTTGAACGTGCTCACGGGCCTCGCCCTCTTCGGCGGAAGCTATCTCTTCTCGCTATTTTCTGGTGCCGTCGTTCACTACGACGCGCTGCACATCGGTCGCGTGTTCCTCGTCGCATCGATGGTGCAGATCGTCCTCATGCCGCTCGTCGGCCGCTTCTCTCAGAAGGTCGACCCGCGGCACATGCTGTTCGTGGGCGTGTGTGTCGTCGGGCTCAGCCAATATTATTACAGCGAGCTCACCGCCTCGGCGGGGTTCTGGGATCTCGTATTTCCGAACTTCATTCGCGCAATCGGTCTCGCATTCATCTTCATTCCCGTCAGCGTCGCATCGCTCAGCGAGATTTCTCCCGAGAAGCGCGGCAACGCCACGGGCCTTTTCAATCTAACGCGCGAGCTCGGCGGATCCCTCGGTACGGCGACCATGGGCGTGATCGTCACGAATGGCATCAAGCGCCACGGGTCCTACCTCGCCGAGAACGTGACGATCTACAACCCGCTCGCCGTCGAACAGATGAACTCGATCCGCGCCGGGGTCGGCAATCAGACATTCACGAATGCGCTCGTTCCTGAGGCGATCATGCAGATGAAGGTCACTGTGCAGGCGATGGTGCTCAGCTTCGCCGACGGCTTTCACCTCGCGATGGTCGTCATTCTCTTCGGCGTCGTTCTCGTCGCGCTGATGCGCAAACCCAAGGCCGGCGTCGACGTGGCGGGCGCGCACTGACTAGATGGAGACTGCTTCGAACGACACGCGCGTCACGAGATCATCACTCACGCAAGATTGAATACGATTGAAGCGCTTGTGTTGGCGAAGCGATTCGAAGGCAGAATCGTCGCGCCGTGGAGACCGTGGTCGAGAACGATCGCACGTCGGTGATCACGAGGGGGCAGGACCCGTCGGAACCGAGCTGGCCGATGGATAGCAGCGCATCCCCGTAGCGCGTGAGCGAGACGGTGAAGGTCCCGGGGGCCGCGTCGATCGTGTACCAATCTTCGTCACTCACGGAGAGCGAGCCGCAGAAGAGGCCTTTTGAAAGCGGTGAGGCTTTGGAGAGCAAGTTGTTGGGCTCGTTGTCGCTCGGACAACGCGGCTCGGAGGGATCGCGCGTGTCACCGGGAGACGAGTCTTTGGTGCCCGCGCCGGAATCGTTGCTAGCGCCGGAGTCGCTCGTTCCCGAATCGTTTTTCACGCCCGAATCGCCCCGCGGCGTCCCCGCATCGGCTGGGCCCGTTCCTCCAGAACTGCTCCCACGGTGCGCTCGAATCTGCCCTTGAATCCAATCGAAGAGAAGATCGACGCGTGCGAGCACTTCGACATTGGACCCGGCGCCCGAATTGACGGCGACGATCGTATGCGTACCCACCGCGAAGTCTGGACCGCCGGAGTCACCCGGCTGAATGACGTGACTGGACGAGTACGAATACCGGTAACCGATGGCAGCGCCGGACTTTACCGTCGAGTCTGCGGCGTAGAGCTCGTCCGTAGCGACCCCGTCACGCATCCGGCCGACATTGGTTACGCGCGATCCGTCAGCGACCGCTTTGGTCGCGAGGGTCGGGTAGGTGGCGATCACGATCGGCGTGTCGAGGAAGACGAGCCCGATATCGTGGTGAAGCGGATTCACCGTCGTGGCGCCATTCTCGTTCCAATCGTACGTCACGCCTTCTCTCGTCAACCGCGTCTCGTTGCCAACATGAACCGTCCAACTCGAGTGACCATCGACGCAGTGGCCCGCCGTGAGAACGACGCGCGGGGCAATCAAAGAAGCCGAGCAGATCACGCCGCCTGTAGGCGAAAAGTCGATGTCGAGCGTCGCCGCCTCCGGATAGGCCGTCGCGAGTGTCCCCCCGATGATCCCATCCTCCGACGAGCTCGTGAGCTCGTCTTCGTTGGCGGGGGCGCACGCGAACCCGAGGAGTGCAGAGGCGACGATGTAGGGGAGGTAGCGCGCGCTGCAAAAGTAGTTCACCTAGAGAGTGAACGGTCGACGGCTCGATACCTTGAGTACGCCGTCGTTTTCGTTGTAGAAGCCGATGACTTCCGCGCGCATCTTTCCTCACGCGAAGCCCGCGAGCGCTACCTGCCGCCCCAGCCGTCGGACCGCGTGAGGACTTTTGGCGGCTCCTCTTCCGTACCGGCGGCGGCGCGCGCAAGGTTCAGCAACGTCGCGGCGCGCAGCGGCTTCTCGACGACCGGATTCTCGACGTGATCGACGAAGTGCCGCGCATCTTCCGTGAAGACTCCGCCCGTCACGAAAACGATGCGTCGCTCTTCACCTGGGGCGATGCGCTTCAGCTCCTCGAAGAGATCCATTCCGGTGAGAGTAGGCATGACGAGGTCGCACAAGACGAGATCGAATCGTTCTCCTCGGGCGTACGCCGCGATCACGCGGGCAGGGTTGTCTTCGACGCTCACGTCGTGCTCCGTCGCGAGAATCTTTCTCATGACGTTGAGGATCGCGGGTTCGTCGTCGATGACCATGATGCGGGCGCGTCTGCCGCGAGGCACGGCGGGCGTGCTCGTACGCTTGCGTCGACTCGCGGGCGCTGCCGACCGCGGGAGCAAGACGCGAAAGGTCGTTCCGACTCCGACCTTCGACTCGACCTCGATCTTTCCGTTGTGAGCTGCGATGATGTTGTGGACAATCGAGAGGCCGAGCCCTGTCCCTTCACCGACGGGTTTAGTCGTGAAAAACGGCTCGAAAAGGCGCCCGATATTCTCCTCGGGGATGCCTCTTCCCGTGTCCTCGACCTGAATGCAAATCTGGTCCGAGGGTAGTATTCTCGTCGAAACGCGTACTTCATTCTTCTCGGCATCTCCTTCGGGAATCGCCTGCGCGGCGTTCACGAGGAGATTCAAAATGACCTGACCGAGCTGCGACTCGTTCGCGTCTACTGCAGTGCTCGCCGCGCAGTCGATCTCCAAACGCGCGCGAGCGCGCACTTGGTTCGCAGCGAATTTGGCAGCCCACGCGACGATGCGGTCGATGTCCACGCGCTCGCGGACATCTTCGTCGTCGCGCGAAAACATCTTCAAGCCACGAACGATCTGGCGCACGCGCTCCATGCCTTCGCGCGCCTCGGCGACGAGCTCTTTGAACTCGGCAAGCGTTTCGGCCGAAGGCGTTCCCCGCGCAAGCACCTCGCTCATGTGCTCCATGTGCGCCATGGCGTAGGTGAGCGGATTGTTGACCTCGTGGCCGACGCCCGCCGCGAGCGTTCCGATCGAAGCCATGCGCGTGGCCATTTGCAGCCGAGATTCCGTCTTCTTGGCCTCGGTAATGTCACGGCAGACGACGACGACGAAGGCCACTTTGCCGTGGGGGTCGAAGAGCGGAACCTTGATCGTGTGAAAGCACTGGCTCTTTCCGTCGTACCGCGTGACGAGCTCTTCGGGGATGTCGAGCACTTTGCCCGTCTCGAACACGCGGAGATCGTCCTTGGCGTACGCGGGCTCTTTGATCGACCGGAGCTCGGCGAGCGTCATCGCATAGAACGTCTGCATGGCCTTGTTCGCCCAAACGATGCGCGAGCCCGGCGCTTTGACGATCACGAGATCGGCAAGCGCATCCAAGATCTGTAAGTCGAAGTCGCGTCCCTCTACGGACGTGCCGAAATGGTCGCTCACGCGAATCCCCCTGCGGCTGAGTGTATCTTTTTCCAATTGTGAGTTCGCCACATTTGATCAGAACGGCTCCCGCGCGGATCTCGGGAAGGTCGGACACCGAGAAGGCGCAAACAGGTCGTACGCGGCCCCCCATCCGCTCCCCCCGAAGCACATGTCGTGAGCGACCGAGAGTTGGGCACGCCATTGCGGGTTGCAACGCCCCTTCTTTGAAACGACCCAAGGTCTCGAAACAGCATTAGAGAAGGAGCATGACGAAGAAGGACGAAGGCGTGTTCGAACGGTTTTCGGGTGCCGCGACGAAATGGACGGGCGGCTCCTCGGCTTTCATCCTCGCCTTCCTCATCATCATCATCTGGATCGTGACCGGGCCGCTCTTCCACTTTTCGGACACCTGGCAGCTCGTCATCAACACGGGGACGACGATCGTCACTTTCCTCATGGTATTTTTGATCCAGCGATCTCAAAACAAGGATGCGCGTGCCGTGGCCATGAAGCTCAACGAGATCGTTGCGGCTTTGGAAGGTGCGAGCAATCACCTCATCGGAGCCGAAGATCTCTCGGAGAAAGAGCTCGACGTATTGAAAGCGCACTACCGTAAGTTGGTCGAGATGGCCGAGACGAGCGAACGGCTCACCGAATCACACTCCGTCGAGGAGGCACGAGACCGTCACGAGAAGAAGCTCGCTGCCGCGGGCGACCCACCGAGCTCGCGCGGAAGTGAACCCGCGAGCGCCTGAAGAGACCCGCGCGGGCGTCGGTTAGAAATGTTTCGTCTCACGCTGAACGGCCCCGATACCGTCGTAACTTCGTCGCTCTGCGCGACGTGTCCGCATTCGCCGGCCGGTTGCTGCGTCGCCCCGCCGAGGTATGACTGGTCGGACATCGCGCGAGTCGTGCTCCACGGCGGTCGCGAGTTCCTGCTCGAGTCGATCGCAAAGGGAGATCTCGTGAGGGGCGAGCACGGCCTCTACTTGCTCAGGAGAAAAGGGCTCGCGTTCGCAGGAGAAGGTGCGCCGAAGCTCAAAAAATGCACGTTTCACGGACCCACGGGATGCACGATCGACGAGAACCGTCGCCCTGCGACGTGCAACTACTACGTATGTGAAAGCGTTTATGAAGACGCCGCGAAGAATCGCGACGGAGGGAGCCCGAGTAAAGAAGGGTCATCGTCCAACGCGGCCGTGGAAGAAGCGCGCCTCGCCCACGACCGTATCGTTTCGCAGTTCGTGACGTGGGACGCAGAGCTGCGCGATCGCATTCGTTCCGCGTATCCCGATGGACCGCCCTTCGATGCAGCCTTCTTCGAATGGCTAGCCGCCAACTTCAGCGAGCTTCGCGCGAGCGCGCATTAGCGAGAGCTCGCTGGCAAATCGCTTTCGCCTCAAGCCAAGTCGAAAACGAGCACTTCTCCTTCGCTGCCATTGCTTCCTTCGACGAGAAGACGCGTCTCGCTGGAGAGCGCCGCACCATCGCCCGCCTTCAGGACGGAGCCGTTGACGATCACTTCACCCTTCGCGACATGAACCCAGGTGTGGCGATTCTTGTCGAGCGCGAGCTCGGACTTTTCACCCGCCTTGAAAAGCCCCGCATAGAGCTTCGCGTTCGTATGAATCGAGACGCTTCCTTCCGCGCCCGTCGGTGAGGCGACGAGCTTCAGCTTTCCGCGCTTCTCTTCCTCGCTGAAGGTCTTCTGCTCGTAGCTCGGCTCGATGCCCGTCTGATCGGGGACGAGCCAGATTTGCAGAAAGTGAACGCCTTCCTCTTTCGAGGGGTTGTTCTCGCTGTGCGTCACACCCGTGCCTGCGCTCATTCGTTGAACGTCGCCCGGACGAATCACCGATCCCGTTCCCATCGAGTCTTCGTGTGCGAGCTGTCCCTCGAGGACATAAGAGATGATCTCCATGTCGCGATGAGGATGCCGGCCGAAGCCCCGACCTGCCTCCACGCGGTCATCGTTGATGACGCGAAGAGCTCGGAAGCCCATGTGCTTCGGGTCGTAGTAATCCGCGAAGGAGAACGTGTGATGCGAGTCCAGCCAACCGTGTGCTGCGTGTCCTCGTTCGTTTGCGCGTCGGATATCCATGATGTGTGTCCCTTTCGTAGCTCCGAATATGCGTCGCTCGAAGTATCTTGTGAATCGGCAATAAGTAGATGGTATCCATCGAATGCGGAGATACATGAAAAGCGACGCTTCCCTCGCAGAAACCCTCACGCTGGACCAGCTCCACACGCTCATTGCGGTCGTCGAAGAAGGCAGCTTCTCTTCGGCAGGCCGGAGGTTGAAGCGCGTTCAGTCGGCCATCAGCAGCTCGATGGCGGCCCTCGAAGCGCGGCTCGAGGTGTCCGTCTTCGATCGCAGCGGGAAGACTCCGCGGCTCACGAAGGTCGGTGAGGCGATCGTCGCATCCGCGCGGCGCGTGCTCGGAGAAGTCGACGAGCTGCGCCGGCTCTCCTCCGGACTCCGTGACGGAATCGAACCGAGCGTGTCCCTCTGCGTGGACGCGTTCTTCCCGACACCGGCCCTCATCGAAGTTGCGAAAGGCTTCGCGATCGCCTTTCCCCTCGTCGACCTCCGTTTGGACACTCAAGTGATGTCGGCCGTGACACGGCGCGTCCTCGATGGATCGGCGACACTCGGAGTCGTGAGTCCACTCGGCCTCGTCGACGCTCTCGTGAGGAGTCCTCTCGCGACGGTGCACATGATCCCCGTCGTTCACCGCGACCATCCACTCGCATCTTGGAAGAAGGACATTCCGCGAAATGTGCTCGCAAAATCGGTACAGATTGTTCTTTCGGAGCGATCCGATACGAGCGCGGGCGATCCCGGCGTTGCGGATCAAGGCGTCGTTGCGCTTCGCTCTTGGCGCGTCGCCGATCTTCACACGAAACACGCACTTCTTCGCGCGGGGCTCGGCTTCGGTAACCTGCCGCTTCATCTCGTTGCGGAAGATCTCGCTGCGGGGATGCTCGTGCGCATTCGTCCGGAGGGGTGGACCGAGGACGAGCACGTCCTACGACTCTCGGCGATTCGCCGCACCGATGCACCGTTCGGACCTGCGCACACGTGGATGCTCGCCGAGCTGCACCGCCTGTGTCGGCTGCACACGGAAGTCGCGCTCCCCGCATCGAGGCCAGCGTCGCGCGCGAGAAGGTGATGCCGCCAGTCTCGCGAGCGCGCGGCGGAAGAGTCAGTGAGCTTCGGCTTGCGCTTTCATGAGCGCGAGGCCCTTTTCGAAGTCACCGCCCAAGAGCTTGTCCATGTTGACGATCGTCGCGAAGAGCTTGCCAGCGAAGCCGTTGTTCCCCTTCATCGACCACGTCACGGTCGATGTCGCGCCGTTCGGTTCGATCGTGAAGTCGGAGAAGTTCGTCGCCTTCATCGGAGCGGAGAAATCGAGCTTGATCGATACGTGGCGGTTCGTCTCCGCGCTCGTGAGCTCCATCTTGCCTTTGCCTGCCTTGCCATTGCCGTCCCACTCGTAGACCGCGCCGGGTCCTTTCGGTGCGCCCGAGAACGTCTTCGTCATGTTCGGGTCGAGCTTCTCGTAGGGCGACCACTTCGCCCACTCGTGAAAGTCTTCGATGAGCGGAAAGATCTTCTCTGGTGGTGCGCTGATCTCGATGCTTCGCGAAATCGCGAACGGACCCGGCTGCATGGCCACGTAAACGAGAAAAAGAACGAGTGCGACGCCGAGGCCGATTGCGATCTTCAAAAGCATGGCCTCGGAAGTATCACCGCGTGGAACATCCGAAAAGAGGGCGCCGGAGTGCGCGGTCGGATCGCTCAGCCCGTAGGAGTCGCCTTCACGCGTGCCTCGCGCTGTGTCCATCGCGTTCGCGCTTTGTCACGCTCGCCTTCACGCGTCTTCGGCGTGCCCTTTTCAGGGAGCGCTTCGAGGAGATGGGACGTGGCATGCGCGATGTCGGCGACGGCGCGTTCGAATGCTTTCTCGATCTCGCGAGAGGGGGCGCGAAGCCCGCTCACCTTGCGCACGTATTGGAGAGCGGCGGCCTCGATCTCGGCGGGAGTCGTCGGAGGCTGAAAGTTGTGGAGGACGCGGATGTTGCGACACATCCCATTTGCGTAAGCACACGCCGCGCTCGGGTCAAGCCGAGACGCGCGCGAAACGGCGTCTTCGGCATCTCAGTTGTTGGGTGCGCCAGAGAGAATCCACGAGCGTATCCGCGCCTGGTTGGCATCCGAGAGGGGAGGGCTGTTGAGCGGCATCTGATCCGTG